>JAZRTN010000141.1:0-3240 GCA_045652045.1 Clostridia bacterium | reverse complement strand
GAAGATGGTATTATGAAAAAAGGTGTTGTTGTAAGACATTTAGTTTTACCAAATCATACAGATGATAGTTTAAGAATTTTAGACTGGATAAAACAAAACTTACCACTAGACACTCTTATAAGTATTATGGGACAATACACTCCATATTATAGATGTAGTGATGATATTAATAGACCAGTTAAGCCGTTAGAATACAAGAGAGTTATAAATTATTTTAACTCAATTGGTTTAATCAATGGCCTTAGTCAAGATTTAAGCAGCTCTACAACAGACTATATACCAGACTTTGACAATTAGTGCTAAATATAAGTTTTAGCCCAAATAACATAAATTCCGCCGCCCAAAACAACCTTTTGGGTGGTTTTTTTATAAAATTAAAAGATAGTTTGTTTGACTAGTCAAAAATTATTAATTATAATTAAGTTAGTAAAATTATAAGTTATGCGTTAAATTAAGTTAACTTTTATTAGAGGTTTTTGTGAGATTAATTTTAGACAAACTTAAAGAATCTTGCCTTGCAGTATTACCAATATCCGTAATTGTTGCGATATTGGGTTTTTTTGTTGTCAAAGTTGATACTTCTGTTATGATTAAATTCTTAATATGCGCTGTTATTATGATTGTTGGTCTTACTATTTTTTCAATAGGTGTAGATAGATCAATGATTGAAATTGGTGAACATATAGGTTCTGCTACTAGTAAATCAAAAAAGATTATTGTTATGACAATTATATCTTTGCTTGTAGGATTTTTGATTACTGTTGCTGAGCCTGACTTAAAAGTTTTGTCTTCACAATTTCCAGGGCTTTCTTCTCCTATGGTTCTTACTTTAATAGTAGCCACTGGCTCTGGTATATTTTTAACTCTTGCCGTACTTAGAGTTATGTTGAAAGTTAAACTCAATATTATACTAGGTATAGCATATGGTGCAGTTTGTATTTTATCTTTCTTTGTACCAAAAGCATATGCTCCTATTGCTTTTGATAGTAGTGGTATATCAACAGGCTCACTGTCAGTTCCTTTCTTGATTGCGTTTGGACTAGGTATATCAGCTGTTAGGTCAACCAATTCGCAAGATGACAGTTTTGGTTTGGTGTCTATTGTGTCGGCTGGACCTATCATTGCTATTATGATATTTAGCTTGTTTGCAAAACCAGCAACAACTGTCGCTACTGATAGCGTTGTTATAGAGACTATTTCTAATAGTAAAATATTTGAGAATATCGGCCTAGAACTTGTAGCCAACTTAAAAGATGTTGCTATTGTACTTATACCTATATGTGTGATATTCTTTGTATTCCAATTTTTTAAATTACACTTGCCAATAAAAGAAATTATAAAAATTTTAATTGGTCTTGTTTTTACTTATATCGGTATGGTGTTTTTCTTATCTGGTATCCAAGCTGGATTTTTACCAATAGGCGGTGAGATAGGCTTGGTATTGGGACAAAGTTCATATAACTGGGTGCTTATACCTTTAAGTTTGATTATAGGTTTATTTATTGTTCTTGCAGAACCTTCTGTGCACGTATTAAATAAACAAGTAGAAGAACTAACTGGTGGTGTTATCAAAAAGAGCGTTATGCTTGTTTGTATGTGTATAGGTGTTAGTTTGTCAGTATGTCTTGCTGTTATAAGATGTTACTTTGAAATTAACATTTTATGGTTTATAGTACCAATGCTTGTTGCGTGTATTGTTTTAGGATTTTTTGCTCCTACGATATTCTGTGGTATAGGTTTTGACTCAGGTGGTGTTGCATCAGGCTCTATGGCGGCGGCATTTATATTGCCTTTTATCAATGGTGTATGCCAAGCGTTTGGTGTTAATAGTTTGTATTATGGTTTTGGCACTCTTGCTATCATTGGTGTTATGCCAACGGTAGTCGTAGAGAGTTTAGGTTTGATATTTAGTATAGTTTCTAATCGTAAACAAACTGAAAAATACCGTAAAGTTAAAAAGAGTATCAAAATTATTGATTTTGATTATGGAGAATAATTATGGCTAAAAAACCAACTTCGCCACTAGAAATAATCTGCGTGATTGTTGCTCGTGGCAATAACGAAAAAGTCGCCAAGGTATTAACTGAAAATAAAGTAGAGTTTCAAGTAAATTGCCTTGGAGAAGGCACTTCAAAATCTAACGTCCAAAGTATATTTGGTTTTGCATTGACCGAAAGAGATATTGTGTTTGGTCTTGTAAAACCACATAAAATAAAACCTATCTTTGAAGGGTTAGAAAACTCATTGATAGACGAAAATGGCGAAGGATTATGTATTGCTTTTACATTACCATTAAGCAGTGCAACCAGCACAACACTTGATGCTTTGGGCATTAAGTATTAAGGAGGCTATTATGGATAAAGAACAAAAATATGATTTAATAATAACAATCGTCGAAAAAGGCCATGCTGACTTTGTAGTAGACGCCGCTCGTGACGCAGGTGCTAGTGGTAGTTCTATCGTTCACGCAAAAGGTACAGGCCCTCACGAACACGAAAGTTTTTTGGGTATTAGCTTGCAACCAGAAAAAGATATGGTGCTAACTCTTGTAAAAAGAGAAGAAAAAAAGTCAATTATGAACACTATCGCCATTAGAACAAACCTAAATGTCGAAGGTAAAGGTATATGTTTTAGTTTGCCTGTAAATGAGGTTATGGGTATATCTCGTATGCAAAATATGCAAAGAAAAACAAAAAAGTCTAATAAAGACACTAGAACATTAAAAAAATAATCAAAAATATTGACAAAAAAAATAATTTATTTTAATATTATAGTAACAAATATAAGGGGGATATATCATATGAAACCACTTCTAAATTGGATAGCAGGTGTTGCTGCATTCTTAACAGTTGCCGTTTATATTGTTCTTATCGTTCATGGTAACTGGGCATTTTTACCAGTAAAAGCAGTTGAAATTTTATCAATTGTTCGTACTTGGGCTCCATTGGTTGTAGTTGCAATCGCTGGTCTAGAATTTGTTAGCGACAAACCATTTATCGTTAAATTATTATTCTACATCATGGTTGCTGGTGTTGTAATCTTCATGTTCTTCCCAGATACATGGTCAGGTTTCGTTACAGCAGTTAACAAAAAAGTAAAATAATTTTAAAAAATTAACACCCTGAGTTTAGGGTGTTTTTTTATTGCAAAAAGCATAAAATACAATTAAACAATATATTAATCAAACGAAATTTTATGTTTTGTTATTGATTATTTATCAGTATATATCAAAAATTAATA
>JAZRTN010000140.1:0-9906 GCA_045652045.1 Clostridia bacterium | reverse complement strand
ATTTGTTATAATCATAACAACTGATATGTAATATTACTAGTTTTCTTTTTTCAAAAAATTTTTTATAAAGGAGGATTTTATGTTAGTCAATACTTCACTTTTTGCAGGCTTGATTGATGGTATCAAAAGTATTGTTAAGATTTTTACTAATTTGGGCAACTTGTTTTCAGGTTTGTTTAATAGTTTAATCGCATTAATATACTTCATAATATACTATGTGTTTATGGGCATAGCATTTATCATGAACTTTGCAGAAGTGTTATTTAAGAAGTTTGCAGGTCTTGACACAATGATGACAAACGATGGCAAAAGTGCCGACATTGTAACTATTTTTATTAGTTCTAATGAAGTTTGGGGACTTTTTGTATCTATTATTGTATTGTCAATAGTCTTGCTACTATTATTTACATTTATAGCTATTATAAAATCAGAATTCTCACTAGACGTTAAGGGTAGCGCTAAGGGGCCAATTATTGCAAGATCATTAAAGTCTTTTGCAATGTTTTTAATTATTCCTGCTGTCAGCGTTGCCGGTATTTACGCTACTAATGCTATTACAGAAACTGTTAATGGAATGTTCCGTAGTGGCAACAATGTTCCAATGTCGAACCAAGTGTTCTATGTAGCAGCATACAATGCCAATAGGGCGAGAAATGACAGTAGATTTGCAAGGTATATTTCCGGTCAAAATGTCAGTGGATATCAACTGGACAGCAATACAAAAAACCGTGATGATGGCACATTTAGTGATCCCAACTCAGTTGCGTATGAAATAGACGTGGCGTTTAAGTCAGAACGCGCAGTAAAGGGTGGTTCATGGGTAAATCTAGGATTTGATGAGAAAGTTGATTCTGGTTTGTTGTTAGAAACAATGCTAGGTTTGCAACCAAGTGATCCATCTCACTTTAGCCCATGGAATCCGGCTATGGTAAACTATTATTACAAAATTACCGAATTTGATTTTGTTCTCGGTTTGGGAACGGCAATATATATGGCATATGTACTTCTTAGTATGTGTGTAGTATTGATTAAACGTGTATTTGAAATAACAATTCTATTGTTATTGGCGCCACCACTTATTGCAATGGCTCCAATTGATGGCGGAAATGCTTCAAAGACATGGCAGAAAGAGTTTATAAAACGTGTTATTTCTATTATAGGACCGGTATTTGCAATTAATATGTATTTTGTTCTGGTCCCTGTATTTATGAGTATATCACTATTTAGTGGTGGTAGAAACATAAGCATTGACACTGGAATCCAAGATTGGGTTAACGGTGGTATAATTGGTGGAGCAGCAAGCAAACTTGGTGTTGTAGCTTCATTAAGTGCGTCATATGTTATGTACGATGCTTTCTTCCAACTATTAACACTATGTGTTGGTATGCAAGTTGTTAAGATGTCATCAGCATTAATTTCCAACTTACTTGGTATCGAAGACCTTGTAAAATCAGGTGCAGAAGCTACTAAAAAAGCTGTTGGTACAGCAGTTCAAATTGCAGGTATGGCAACAGGTGCAGGCGCAGCTGTTGGTGGACTTGTTAAGAGTGTTGGTGCAGGTATGGCAGCAAAGAAAGGTGGTGGAACCTTTAAAGAAGGTTGGGCATCTACTAAAGATGATAGAAAGAAAGGCATGGAACTACTTAAAGATAAAACTCTTGGTAGTAAAATGGTTAAAGAAAGTGCTTTTGGTGAATTGCTAGATGGTGACACCTATAAAAATATGGGTCTAACCAATAAAGAAATCAAAAAGAAAGAGAACGTTAAGAAACAGCAAGAGGATCTAGAAGCTAAGGAAGAAGCTCAACAAAAAGTTGATGAAGGCAAAGCTAAGAAGAAGATGAAAGAGCAAGTAACCCAAAGCTTTGAAGGCGAAATTGGTGCTAACGGAACTCTTACTGCAGAAAAACAACAAAAGAATCAAACATTTGTTCAAGCTAGAAATGATTTAAGGGCAGCTCAAGCACATACTCAATCATTTATTGATTCTGAAACAGGCATGGTACATGATCAAGCTGGATATGAAGCAGCTCTTGAAGCTCAAAGACAAGCACAAAGTACATTTGATACTGCTAAGTCTGAAAATGACGATGTAAATCAAAGATACAATGCCAAAGTTAAAGAAAGAGACGATATGCTACATGCAATTGACACAGGCAAGGTCGCTGAAATATTTAGAGACTTTAATGGTGTTGTTCAAGGTGGTACTATTAAAGCCGAAAGAACTGATGGTCAAGTTATTAAAGATCAATTTGGCAGCACTATTCCAACAGAAGCTTTTGCTGAATTGTTTGATAGAATGCTAAAACGAATTGGTGGGCAACCAGTTGCAAATGGTACAGATAGGGCTATTAACGAAGATTTGAATGCTACTCTTAATGAGACTGGTGGAGCTGCTATGAAGAAGAGCAACGACGACGATTATGTTCGCAGAGTTGGTGAAAAAGCTCGTGATAACATGGTTGAAGAAGATGCTGAATTTGTTGCTAATCCAGAGACACAAGCTGGCTCAAAGGTAGACGCTATTGCTTCTGCGCTGGACAGAAATGGTCTTGCAGATGCTGTTGAACAAGGTATCAAGGAAGCTAAAGAAGCTCTTACTCAAGCTCTAAAATCAGCTATGTTAAGCAGCAAGATGGATGTTAAAGGTATTACTGAACTTGTGGCTGAAATGAAAAAGATTGAAGCTAGAGCGAAAAATGCTCAAAGTGGTGACGATGCAAGTGCAATTGTTGATGCAATCAATAAACTCGCAGATGATGTGAAGAAAAAGACAGGTCAAACTAAATAATACCTAAATTAAAAGAACTAAGGTAAAACTTAGTTCTTTTTTTATTCTACTTAATAAATTTTAATTAAAAATTTTAAAAAGGCCTTTAATTATTTGTAAAAAATATTTTTATGTTATATAATTTGATATATAAAATGTTTGTATTGTGCAAACTATATAAAAAACAATAACTTTTAGAGGTTTATTTATGGCACAAATGAGATATATCCCTAAAAAGACCAAAGTTAAAATGGAGTTTTTTAAGGGTATTACAATTGCAGATATTGTAACAGCAGCAATCGGTCTTGGTGGTACTGCTGCATTGATGTTTAGTAATATTCCTTACGGCTTATATTTTGGTTTGGCATTTTTAACATTGTCAGTAACAATGTTCTTCCCAATTGAAGAAGGCGTTAGATTGTATGGCGCTATAGGTCTTTTGTTTAGATTCTTTGCGTTTAAGCGTAAGTTTGTTAAGGGTGACCCAATCTTAAAGAAAAAGGGCACAATTGATCAAATTATACCTTTCCAAGGCATTTTAAACGAAAGATATATTGACTATAAAGACTACTTTGCGTCAGTTATTGAAGTGCGTCCGGTTGAGTTCGCTTTGCTTAACGAATATAAACAAGATGCGCTGATTAAAACATTTGCAAACGCACTTTCTCGTTTGACACAAGGTCAAAAAGTATCAGTTGTTAAAGTTAACAAGGCGATGGTTTTTGACGATTATATTCAAAACGAAGACAAAAAATACGACAGCATTATGGAGCTTCAATACGAAGGCGAAATGTCTGAGGCAGAAGTTGAAGCTCGTGCACCAGTTTTTGAAGCCCGTGTAAGTGTTCTAGAAGGCATGAACAGAGGCGATGATAAAGTTTATAAAGACTATTTCTATATAGTCGTTTATGATAAAGATAGAGAAGCTCTTGATAGTACAGTTGATGGTATGATAAGTACCATGGCTACAAGTGTTATGCCTCTTATGGGTAAACGTTTAAGAGAGAAAGAACTATACATATTTATTAGATCTACATATGGTAAAGACTTTGACCAACGTGACCTAGAAAACTTACCATATAACAAGTTTAAAGACTGGGCTATTCCTGATAGTATTGTGTTTAAAGCTGGTAAAACTTTAATCAATAAAAATCCATATAGATCATTTGTAGTATCAGACTATCCGTTGCAAGTTGGTAATGCCTGGGGTTATAGCTTCTTTGCTTTACAAAACACTAACGTTGTTATGAATTTAACACCAATCCCAAAAGCGATTGCCGAAAAACGTATAGACAAAGCGATTGTTGAAATGGAAGGTAAGGGCGAGTTTTCTGCAAAAAGTAGTAAAGTTTTGGAAAATCAAACCCACATGAAAACCTTAAAAGACTTGCTACAACAAATCAAAAACGGTGGTGACACCCTATACGACGTAAACATTCACATAATGAGTGAAGACTCTTCTAAAAAAGAAGTTCGTGCTATACTTAAACAATATGGTTTTAAATACTCAGAAATGTTTGGTCGTCAAGTTGACGCATTTATTTCTCGTAGTATTTCAGCTCTTGATACAGTTAAAGAATTTGTTCGTAATATACCTTCAACCACACTTTCTTGCGTATTCCCATTTATTTCTGGTGCATTACAAGACGAAAAAGGTTTCTATTTAGGATATAACGAATACCCAGTTTTGGTAAACTTCTTTGCTCGTAACTCAGAGCGTGTTAACTCAAATATGATGATTATCGGTAAATCTGGTTCTGGTAAATCGTTTGCGACAAAAACTCTTCTTACAAACCTAGCTGCCGATAATGCAAAAGTATTTATTCTCGACCCGGAAGATGAGTACGCAAAAATGGCATACAACCTAAAAGGTAACGTCATGGACGTAGGTTCTTCTATCAGCGGTCGTCTTAATCCTTTCCATATTTTGACAACTTTGGAGTCAGACGAGGGTGGCGCAAGTGACGACTTCTCAACTCACTTGCAGTTCTTGGAACAATTCTTTAAAGTTATCTTGCCAGGCATCTCATCAGACGCGTTCGAAAGATTAAACTCTTTAATTATCGAAACTTATGCACGTAAAGGTATTGGTCCTGGTACTCAAATGAAAGAATTAAAACCAGAAGATTTCCCAATATTTGACGACCTTTATGCAGTTATCAAAGAGAAATTGTACGGTGAAAATACATCAACAGTTGAAGTTGATGATGGAAAACCTGTTTATGCTGCGTTGCTTGAAAAAATGACACACAAAACAGACGAATACGAAAGACAAAACTTGCAAATTATCGAAACATATATTTCAAAATTTGCTACTGGTGGTCGTAACAGTAACTTGTGGAACGGTCCAATGTCTCTTGCTACCAAAGAAAACTTTATCTGTTTTAGTTTCCGTTCTTTGCTTGCAAACCGTAACGAAGGTATTTCTAATGCACAGATGTTGTTGGTATTTAAATACCTAGATAACGAAATTATCAAAAACAAAGACTTTAACGACAAATACGCAAGTAATCGTAAAATCATAGTTGTCGTTGACGAGGCGCACGTATTTATCAACCCTAAATTCCCAGTTGCGCTAGACTTTATGATGCAGATGGCTAAACGTATTCGTAAATATGGTGGAATGCAGATAGTTATCACACAGAACATCAAAGACTTTATCGGTTCGCCAGAAATCGAGCGTCAATCTTCTGCGATTATCAACGCGAGCCAATATTCACTTATCATGTCACTTGCCCCTAACGATATTACCGACTTGGTTAACTTGTATCGTAACGCAGGTGGTATCAACCAAGAAGAGCAAGACAGTATCGTTACAGCTAGTGTTGGTCAAGGTTTCTTGATTACATCAGCTTCTTCAAGAACAACTCTAAAAGTTGAGCCAAATGAAACTGTTAAACAACTTTTCTCATAAAAACTATGCATATTAAGCAAAAAAACTTGTTTAATATGCATTTTTTTGTAATTTTGTATTGAAAAATTGGTTAAAATATGTTATATTATTGTTAACTAAAGACATGGAGGGATTTTTAATGGCAAAAGTACAAGCCGGTTCAAAAAAATTCTGGTTAGAATTTTGTGAACAATATTACGAATCAAATAAAAGAAGTAGTACACTACCAGATCATGCAACATACAGAGTGTTGTATCAAGGTTTAAAATCTGCAAAGGGCGCTGCTAACGAACAAGCTGCAATTAATGCTCTTGTATCACAACTTACAACATCTTATCCAACATCAATTCTTGCAACAAATGATTTTCAACCTCTTTACAACGGCTACCAAGGTCAAATTGCTGCTTGGAACGCTGCTCATCCAGGTGAAAGACCATTTGATGCTACTAAACCTGAGGAGGTTTTAGCATTTATTGGAATGCAAGGTGGAGAGTTTGAATTCGAATCAAGCACTCCAATAATGAGCGCAATTGCTGCGTACAAAGCTTCAACAATTGTTTCTGAATGTCAAGCTCGTGCAACAGAAATTCACGGATTAGAGGCTAGAAAGAAAAGTCTTACAGACTCTTACACTGCTATTGCAACTCAACTAGGTGCTCATCCTGAAAGAATGCAAGGTTTTTCTGCATATCAAGCATTCGTAGCTGGTGAAGTAGCTAAAATAGACGGCATTATGACTCATGTTTCTGATGATGTTGCAACATATGACTTTAAAACAGAAGCACAAGCTAATGCAAACGTTTATGGAGATGTTCAATCAGACCTTTTTAGAACCCAAGGCGAGGCAAAAGCTGCTGGTAAACCTAAGGGTAAAATGACATCTATGATGACATCAATGTTGTTCTCAGCTTATCCATCTCTTACAGATGATACTGCAAGAGCAACATTTAGAAATGCAATGTTAGCAACTATGTCAGCTAGCTTTCCTGATGTGGATGCTGCTGCTGTATATGACGAAGCATTTAAATTCGTTGATGCAACAAATCGTACAATTTTACGTTTTAAATTAACATCTTTAACAAACGAAGTTCAATTACTTCCAGCTGATGTAGCTACTATTTCTGCTGGTCCAACATATGTTGGTATTCAAACAAGAGCAATGTCAGCTTTCCCTGATCCAGTTGATGGTTCAGGTAACCCAATCGCATTAGAACCATGGCAACAACAAAGACTTGATTTCCAAAGATTAGTATACATGAGAGAGTCTTTGAAGTTCTCACAAGATCCAAATGATAAAGAAGCTTTACTTGCAATTAATCAACAATTAGAAGCTCATATGGAAGAAATGGGCAAAACAGGTGCTCTAACAGACGTTTCATACCTAAATATGGATGCTGTTGCAGCAGTTGTTGAAGATAAAGCTTTTGATGCATTAATAGCAGCTAATCCAGACCCTGCTTTTCAAGCATTACCAAGAGACCAACAAATAACTCAACTTGTTAATGAAAAAATAGCATCAATTACACCAGCGCCATCAACTGATGATGCTAAAACAATGCTAATTGCTGAAAGTGGTGTAAGCGATCAATATGTTAAGGCTTATCAAGTAGCGGGAACAAACGTTGTAGCATATGGTGACTATGGTTTAACAGAAGTAACTCAACAAATTGAAGCTACAAGAGCTAGTCAATTTGATAAACTTGAAGAAAAGTACTATGGCATGACTCCATGTGGTCCAGATTTCCCAACAGAAAGAGCAAGAATAGCTAATCATACTGCAAGACTTGCTAGATTAAGTACTCCAAGAGGAATGGCAGATTACTATCTAGATAAAGCTGCATTAAGAGCTCAATGGAATCCTCAAAGAGCATCAGATAATTATAGAGAACAAGAGAGTGGTGAGGCGAGAGCTGCTGGCACAACAGTTTATAAAAACTGCATTATTATCAACGGCACTGTACATGGTGATGTTAAACAAGATAATCAAATTATTGATATGGAAGGCGCGCATATTGAGGGTGGAGTTAAAATAGGCTCTCAAGTAAAAGGTGATGGCAACAGAACATATACAGCGCAAGACAATGCTGGACATACAAATTTCTCAGGTCAACAATTCAATGGTAACAATAACCAAGGTAATAACGTACAAGACAATAGTGGAAATGTTACTCAAAACATTAACTCTGGCAATACAACAGTTCATGAAGATCCAGGCCCAGGCCCTGGTCCAGGACCTGATCCTAAACCAAGAAGAAAATGGACTCCACAAGAAGAAGCTGTTAGACAAAAACTTATCGAACTATATGCAGTTCAAGACAATATGGCAAGAGCTGCTATGGAAGGCCAATTGGATCCAGTAACAATGCAAAGCTACATGGAAAAAGTAGAAGCATTAAAAACTGACATCTTAAAAGGTGGTATCAAGTTAGATCCAGCTAATTTCAAAGCGCTTTCAATGTCTGCACAAGGTTCATATTCTAACAGAAAAGAACACAGACAACAAGGTCAATATCAACTAGGTGCTGCAAACAGAATTAACCTTACTTTCAATACAGACGGCCAAATCTGTTTACAACAAGGTATCGAAGAAGATACATTGCAAGCTGGTGGTTTACAAGTTAAAATGGATCTTAGCGAACATGCAATTGAACATGACGCAACAATTCCACAACAAGCAGAACTTGCAAACGGCAAAGCAGAAACAGTTGTTCCTGACACTGTACCAGACGCAGCAACTATCAGAGGCCAAGTTAAAGGTACAGCAACTGATGCATTCGAAACTTCTAAACAAGAAATTATCGAGCACGCAGAACACGTTGCAACAGGTGTTTAATTAAAAGAGGAGTTATAGTATGAGCGAAGTATACGTTAGTCAACCAAGACCAAATCCGGTCATAAAAATAATTAATAGTGTATTTAATTTCATGCCATATACAGAGAGAAACGAAGTATTGCGTGTCGCTCAGGCTATGGCAAAAACAGCACTAGCAAATGAAACATATAGCCAAGAAGTAAAAGACGCATATGTAGAAGCATTTAAACAAATTCAAAACCTTACTTTTGAAGAAATGCAAGAGATTATCAGAATTATCTGTGTACCAAGAATTAACCCAGATGACGATGATGATACACTTCCTGATGAAGAATAATTTGTAATAAAAAACACCCTAATTTTAGGGTGTTTTTTTTGTTTAAAAAAAGCCTATAAGAACTAACTTATAGGCTTGTATTTTATTAAATTAATTTATTAAGCTTTGTCCTTACTTCCAAAAGTAGCCATCTTGCTAGAAACTACCTTAGTAACTTCTTCGATTGCATAATTGATGTATTTTCTTGGGTCAATGTTTTCTGGATGTTGTTGAATATATTCCAAAATTGCAGTAGTATATGCAAGTCTTAGGTCGGTATCAACATTGATTTTACAAATATGCATCTTGCTTGCTTTTGTAAGCATTTCTTCTGGAATGCCTTTTGCACCTTTAATATTTCCACCTATGCTAAGGAATTTTTCAACAGCCTGTGGATTTAAACTGCTTGCCCCGTGCAAAACAAGAGGAGTGTTTGGTAGAAGCTCTTCAATTTTTGCTAAAATGTCAAATTTTAATTCAGCGTCTCCATTAAATTTATATGCACCGTGGCTTGTTCCGATTGCAACAGCTAAGCTGTCAACGCCTGTTTTTTGAACAAACTCCAATGCTTGATCTGGATCTGTATAAGCGCTATCTTTTGCATCAACGTTAACATGTTCTTCAATGCCAGCTAGTTTTCCAAGTTCAGCTTCTACATATACACCTTTTGAATGCGCATAATCTACAACTTGTTTTGTGTATGCAATATTTTCTTCAAAGCTTAGCCCTGATTTGTCAATCATAACTGAATCGCAACCGATTTCAATTGCAGTTTTTACTAAATCTAAGCTGTCGCCATGGTCTAGGTGGAAAAATACAGGGAAGTTTGCGTGTTCTCTTGCTGTTTTTACCATACCTTTAAGGTAATCAGCACCTGCAAATTCAATTGCACCTTTGCTCATTTGTATAATAACAGGTGAATTGTTTTGATTTGCAGCATTTACAATTGCTTTTAAAATGTCAAGATTACAAAAGTTAAAAGCACCAATTGCATAATTGTTATTTAATGCATTAATTAGTATGTTTTGTTTTGTTTGTTCCATATTAAAATCTCCTGATGATATTATAGTATTTTTTTGTGTAATTATCTACTTATTTTAACTAAAACATTTTTA
>JAZRTN010000139.1:0-4491 GCA_045652045.1 Clostridia bacterium | reverse complement strand
TGTATAAGTTGTTCCATAATAATTCTCTTTATAATTTGTTAATCAAATCTAACAAATGTTCATCTTTGTGTATGTAATATATTTGTTTGCCATATTTAGGCATATCTTGGGCTACTTTGTCTAATAACTTCATATTTCTTTCAATGTAGCTTTCGGTATTGTTTCTATCAATGTATTGTTGTTTTAATTGAGCTACTTTGTCGCTTGCAGGCACTACAAAAGCAAAGTCAAAGTTATGTTTTGTAACAAACTCAATATTGCTAGTCTTCAAAGCCATAACAGGAATTCTGCCATCTTCAAAACCTTTGTTTATGCAATTTATAACATTGTTAGGGAAATCAGGGTCTGGACAAAACTCAACTTCATAAACACCCTTTAAATGTTCAGGAAAATGCTCTCCAAGTTTTTTAACATTAATGTTTTCAAATTGACTAAGTTGTATCTCCAAAACTTTGTCAGTTTTGCTAGCAGCATAAGTCTTGCCAAGGCCAGGGTATACTAATAAAATTGTTTTCATTTAAGCTCCTTTATAGTTAAGTGTGGTTGACTTAACTTGTAAAAATTTGTTACTATTAATTAACAATATAACACAAATGGAGAAAAATATCTATGGCTTGTTTAGCAATGCATTTAGCAATCGCAAAAAAATATGTACAAAACAATCCTTCTCTTGATTTTGAAGTATATCAAAAGGGTGCTTATCTTCCAGATGTGTCTAGTGATAAGTTTAACGCACATTACGGTATAAAAATACCCGTTAAAACTGTAAAAGATATGTTAGATAGCAAAATTGATATCAAAAGATGTGCCCAAGATTTAGACTTGACAATTGAGCTTAATAGGGCAGTGTTTTTGCACTTAGTTACGGATTATTTGTTTTATAACTTTGTGTATAGTGAAGAGCTAGAAACAAAAACTCCTGAGCAAATAACCCAAATGATGTACCAAGACTATGACTATGTGACTGATTATGTTGTTAAAAAATTCGACATAACAATCCCACAAGAAATAAGTCACTTAGTTCAAAGCAAATCTGGTAATATCAAATCAATGTTTTTTGACCCAGAGTCTACTGACAAGTTTGTAAAGCTTGCTTCGCAGTTTAATCTTGACCTAGTAAAAGCTCAAATTATCTCTTCACCAACAGAATTTTTGAACAATTTTTTATCTCAAATAAATAAGTAATATCTTTCACTTTTAAGCAGTATTATTATAACATAATATAGTAGTTTATCAACATAATTATCTAATATATGTCAATACTTGACAATAAAGTATTTGTTTGATATCCTATCAACGAAAAAAATATAAGGTTGGTTAAAATATGAAAGTAGCAATCGTTACAGATAGCAATAGTGGAATAACCCAAGCCGAAGCAAAACAGCTTGGCGTTTTTGCTATTCCAATGCCATTTTTAATTGATGGTGAAGAGTATTATGAAGATATTAACTTAACACAAGAGCAGTTTTACGAAAAACTAACAAGTGGTAGCGAAGTATCTACAAGTCAACCAAGCCTATATGAAGTAGTAGAGCTTTGGAAAGAAATTTTAAAAACTTATGACCAAATAGTACATATCCCAATGAGTAGTGGTTTATCAGCAAGTTATGATACAGCATTGTCAGCAAGTAAGGATTTTGATGGTAAAGTAGAAGTCGTTGACAATAAGCGTATTTCTGTAACACTAAAAAGAGCAGTTATCGATGCGTTAACTCTATCAAAGCAAAACAAATCAGCCAAAGAAATTAGAGAATACTTAGAAAAAACCGGCCCACAAGCAAGTATATATATTATGCTATCAACTCTTAAATATCTTAAAAAGGGTGGCCGAATAACCCCAGCCGCAGCAGCAATAGGTAGTTTTTTAAAAATTAAACCAGTATTGCAAATCCAAGGGGCAAAATTAGACAAATTCTGCCAAGTTATCAACTATAACCAAGGCAAAACCCGTATGATAGAACAAATCCGTAAAGATTTAACAACTAGATTTCCAGACCTATTAGAAAAACGTCAAATCGTTATGGATATCGCACATACCAATTGTGAAGACAAAGCCTTAGTGTTTAAACAAGAAGTAGAAACTGCATTTGCAGATTTAAATATCAAAGTTAATGTTGTCGACCCATTGTCACTATCAGTAGCATGTCACATAGGTGATGGAGCAATTGCCCTAACAGTTACAATTAACGAACTTAACTAAAAAAACATAAAACAGCCTTAAAATTAGGCTGTTTTTTATTGATTATTAAAAAAAATAGTTGCCAAACCTAAAAAAATGTGATAATGTAATAAAGCATTACAAAAAACCTTGCCGAAGTGGTGGAATGGCAGACGCGACGGACTCAAAATCCGTTGGTAGCAATACCGTGTGGGTTCAAGTCCCACCTTCGGCACCAAATTAAGAAGAGTTTAAGCTCTTCTTTTTTTATGCATTTTACAAACACTCTAAAATATGTTATAATAAAAATATAGTTAAAAGGAAAGATTTATGAAAGAAAACAATCCACGTGAATATGTCGAAGCAGTGCCAGGTCCTGCTATTGTTATATCAAGAGAAACATATGAGGCTATGCAACAAAATAACACAGCAGAGCAAAACCACCAAAGACTAGAAAGATATCAAGAGTTCTTCGACAGAATCCAAGACGAAACTAAACCAACAACCCAAGAAGAACAAGAGCTTACATTCTAAAAAATAAAAAACTACCTAAATTAGGTAGTTTTTTTGTTTTTATACATCTTCGTCTTGGTCCATAAACTCAGTTATACCAAATTGAGTTTTTGCTATTTGTGTTGCTGTTGCTATTTGGTCAACTAGCACCTTTCCCCAGTTTAGTAAGCTAATTACTTTGTCTGGGTGAACTAACATTCTGTCATAAGTTTCGCCATTGTCTGGGTCTGGTTGCTTTGGACCAATCTCGTCGATTAGAGCAACCATTCTTACTTGTGCATAAGGTGGCTTGCCGTTTTCTTCATCAACAATCTGATATCCAGCATAAATTGGTGTGTGAAGAGTAGTGTTTACTTCTTCAATAAATTCTCTTCTAAGAGTTGCCTCCATGTCTTTATCAAAAGGCTCAGGTGTTCCTCCTGCAAGACAATACATTTTTCTTCCATCGGGTTTGTTAACGACTCTAACTAGCATTCTGCCGTCTTTTGAAAAAACTAGTCCATATACTTGTTTTACTTTTAAGTTCTCAGGTACTTCATTATCGTACCAAACAAATGTTGCCATATAAAAAACCTCCTTTAAAAATACAAAGCGATTATATCACAAACTTTTTTAAATAAAAACAATTTATAACCACATTTTTTACCAAAACAAATATTTTTAATTTAATTTTAATTATTTGACAACAAAATTGTTATAGTTGTAAAATATAAACATAGAGGTGAATTATGTCTAAAAAAGCAATAATATGGATATGTTCGGCAGTAGCAGCTGTTGTTGCTATTGTTTCGGTGTTATTAATTTTTCTTTTACCAAAAGATAAAAATTCTGGTAAACCAAACAAACCAGACATCTTTACTGAGGTAGATGTCGGCAATATTTCAATCAAACAAGACGCAGGTCAAATTAGTACAATCACTGCAAAGTTCAAATCGTTTTCTTCTAATGAGTTTGAAACTCTAAAAACAAAACAGGGTAACGATAGCTTGTCAGCAGATAATAGCAACGACGAGTTAATGTTCTTAGGTGATGATTTTGTTTTAAATAAAGACAATCCATATATTATATTCCAGTTTGAAATAAAGAATAATGGAGAGAACAATATTGCCGCTATACTTAATTTTGAAAGTGAATCAAATATAGGAGAATCTTTAACATTTACTTACTCACATAATGGAGAAGATTTTTCGCACGAAGCTTATGGTGAAAAGGCAAACAGTGGTTTAAGCATTTTAGTAAGCGAAACAGAAAAATATTATGTAAAAATCGCTCTAAAAGAAAAATGTTATATCAATGAGTTTGATGGAGAGTTTGAGTGGTCTTTGGTGGAAATTGATAATTCTCACCTAGCTAGAATAGGTACAACATCTTATCAAACTATTGAACAAGCAGCAGAAGCAGCTCAATATGGTGATATCATTTGTATAATTGATGATATTTATACCACAACAAACTTTGCTTATGCAAAACTATTATATATTTATGCTGATAGAGACTTGACATGGAATACAAGCTCTGAATCTGGCATAATTATTCCAGATTGTTTTATGGATATCAATAAAGGTATGGCAGTTACTCCATATAGCTTATGGTTGGGTTGTAAAAATGGCAACAATCTAACTTTAAAAAGCAATGGCGGTGGCAATGCTATACTTATGGGATCTAGTTCTCTTTATCTAGGTGCTGATATTGTATGTGGAACACAAAATCCTACAACAAATTGTGTAGGCATTAGAAAGGTAGCATCTTATGATATAACTCGCTTTCACTTCCATAATGAATTGTATATATATGGAGGAACAATTTCAGGATTTTACTAT
>JAZRTN010000138.1:0-7517 GCA_045652045.1 Clostridia bacterium | reverse complement strand
TAATTTCTTCACAAGATTTGTTACTCATTTTTATTATCCTTTTATCATTCAATTCTATATAAAATTTATCTGATTATATGTTTTTAATCACTAGTTAACATTATGTAAATTTCAAATTTTAGTGATTTTGCCTTATTTTGTTTTTATAATTTTGCAGTGTTAAAACCATCTTTTTTTGCTTGTTCGTACAATTGTTCTGTTTCAAAATGCATTAGTACCAACTTATCACATTTTATTTGTTTTAGTTGTTTGTAGTCAATGTGTACATCATACGATTCTCTACTTGCTTCGCAATATATCTTTTTGACACTAGTATCTTTTGTAAGCTTTGTCACAAATTCTATATCGCTTGTGTCGCCAGTGTAGTAATATTTGTTGTTGTTTTTTGTAAACATTATACCACAGCATTTTAGTCTTTTTGTATGTTTTGTTGGTAGCATTTCTACTTTACAACCATCAATAATAATATCTTTTTGATTTACAAAATCTACATATTTTTCATCAATGCCAAGTAGTTTAAACAAATCACTTATATGCTGAGTAAAGCCTTCATAGTTAATAATAATGCTAGGTTTAATATTTAATATAAAGTTAGCATACCATACAAAAGTGCCAATGCCAGCAACGTGGTCAGCGTGGGTGTGGGTGATGGCAATAGTAATTTTGTTTATACCATCAAAAGCACCCTTGTGTTTTAATTTTTTTGTAGCATCTTCGCAACAATCAATCAAAAACAAGTGCTCATTATCTTTAATGTAAGCGCAGTTGCCACCAAGTTCCAAAGCGTATGCGCCACCAATTCCTACAAACTCTAAATCTTTCATAATTACCTCTATGATTTAATTATATCACAAACTTTACAAAATATCTTGTTTTTTACAAAAAAAATAACCCCTAATTTACTTAGGGGTTTTAATGGTGACACCATGGGGATTCGAACCCCAGTTATCGGCGTGAGAGGCCAACGTACTAACCACTATACGATGGTGCCAAATTGATTGACGGGTTAATAATAACAAAAAACTTTGGCTTTGGCAAGATATTTTACAAAAAAATATCAAAATGTTTGTTTTTATGTATAATATTTTTTATAATTAAGCTAGTTATGTTAAAAAATCGCATTATTAATTTTAGACCATGTGTTTTTGGAGCAATACTTATGTGTAGTGCGATTTTTCTTGCTGCAAAAACATTTGAAAGCTTGTGGTATGTTGTAGGGATTATACTTATACCTGCATTGATTTTGGCGTATTATTGTTTTAAAAGAAAATTCAAAAGACTTATTTGTTTTGTTATTATATTTGCAGTTGCTTTGTCTTCGGCTTTTATTAATATATCTACCTATACCAATTATAAGTTTGATAACAAAAAGGTAGTGGTTGCAGCGCGTGTAGATAGCATTGGCAATAGCTATGATAACTACTGTGTTGTTATTGCAGAAAACGTAAAAATAAATTACAACAATAAAACTTATAGATTATCAGGCAAAACTAGACTAAACGTATATGGCTATGATCCAGAGGCAATTGAGGTTGGCGACAAACTGGCTTTTGAAAGTAAATTAAATTGTGTCAATATTGTTGAGAGTATTTTTGATAAAAACAATTACTATAAGCATAATATAAAATATTTTGCAAATGTTACATTTTCTAAGACCGAAATAATAGACGGCAGACTTACCTTGACCGAAACAATTATGCACAAAAGCAAACAAAACTTGTTAAACAACTTGGGTAAAGAAAACGGAGCAGTTGCATACGCAATTTTGTTTGGTGACAAAACTCTTATACAAAAAGATGTCGCACAAAGTTTTAGAGATAGTGGTACGGCGCATTTGCTTGCGGTATCAGGCCTACATGTAGGTTTTTTGATATCGCTATTATATTTTGTTATAGACAAGTTTAAAATAAACAAATATATTAAGATATCAATACTAGCTGTAATTTTGCTTATTTACTCTTATATGTGTGGATTTTCGCCATCAGTTGTAAGAGCAAGTATTATGGGTGTAGTGATGTTGCTTTGTACAGCATATAATGGTAGCTATGACAGTTTGAGTAGCCTTGGACTATCTTGTATGATTATACTACTATTCAGACCACTTAACTTATTTGATGCTGGATTTTTAATGAGTTATACAGCAGTACTTGGTATAATTCTACTTAACAAAATAATTGACAGAATTAACATTAAAAATAGAGTTTTACGTTCAGTTGCAAAAGCCTTGTTTTTAACTTTGGTAGCTCAAATTGGTGTTTTGCCAATAGTTGCTAACTATTTTGGTACAATTGCAACATATTCTATCTTGGCAAACTTAATTATTGTACCTATATTTGCTATTGCTTATGTTTTATTGTGTGTTATTAATTTATTAGTTTTGATAATGCCGTTTTTAAAATTCTTAATGGTGATTGTAGATGGAGTGTTTAGTTTTATAATTGCCTTCAACAATGCTGTTGTAGCAGCGCCTTTTAGTGTTATTAATATATTTGGGTTTGGAATGCTTGGGGCAATAGTGTTCTATATTTTACTATTTACTATAAGTAGATTTGTTATGTTAAAAGCAAAGATTAAATTGTTAATTTGTTGCGCTTTTAGTTTAATCTGTGTTACTATATTAGTAGTGGTTAATATGCCTGTTAAGTTTAGCGATAACACTCTAAACTTTACTCAAAATACAGGCTATACATCATTAATCACCACACAAGATAATAAAGTATGCTTGGTTGATATTGATACAAACAATCTGTATGATATTTCACAAAATCTAAAAGATAGAAAGATTAATAAAGTTGATGCTATAATTTTTACCAACGCAAAAACTTTCCAATTAAAAGGTTTGAGAAAGTTTGTCAAAGATTATAACAACCCAACAATCTATCTACCGACTAACCACCCATCAATTAATAATTTAAAATTATCAAATTTTAATGTGGTTATTGTAGATAATGATAGAGTAAATGTAGCCAAAAATTTTACTATATCAAATTTGATTTTAGATAATAACCCAGTTGCTACAAAGTTTGAATTGGGTGGCAAAGAAATAATGTTTGTTTCAAACAACTTAAATACTTTACAACAGCAAGGTTTAAGCTTGTTTGATAACAGTGTAGATATCTTGTATATCAAAAATGCATCACAAAATATCTATCAAAGTATAATGTGTAATAAATTATTGTGCTTTGACAAAACATATAGCATCAAGTTATAAGGATTTTTTATGAAATTTGAACAATTAAAAACTAGTTTAACAAAAGAAATAAAGCCAGCCTACTTTATAGGTGGCGAAGATAGCTTTTTATTGTACTGGTCACTTGACCTTATCGAAAAGGCTTGCAATCTAAACTTTCCAGACTTTAACAAAGTTATTTTTAGTGGCGAAGGTTTTGATGCACAAACCATAGTAGAAAGTGCCCAAGTTATGCCAATAGGTGACCAAAACAGACTAATTATAGTTAAAGATTACCTAAACAAGAAAAACGAAAAAGAAAAGAAAATTATCTTAGAATATTTAAAAAATCCTGTTCCAACAACTTGCATTGTCTTTTTTTCAACATCAAGCAATGACTTTTATATGAGCTTTTTAAGTAGCGTAGAGTATGTAGATTGTTCAAAACTTGATCCTATTACTTTACAAAAATGGGTAAAAGTAGAACTTAACAAAAGTCAAAAATCTATAACCCCAGACGCACTTAAAACTTTGGTTGAGTTTTGTAACTACAACTTAACTAAAATAAATAGCGAAACAAATAAGTTAGTAGCGTATATTGGCGAAAGTGACGTTGTCAATACAACTGACGTGTTACAAATCGTAACAAAAGATGCAGAATATGTTATATTCGAATTAACCGAAGCTTTAAGCAAACGAGATGGCACAGCTGTGTATAATATTATAGACAAACTTTTAGAAGGCAAAGACACCCCAACAAGTATTATAGCGATTATAACTAACCATTTTAGAAGATTGTTTTATTCTGCAATAACAGTGGGTTCAACCAACTCAGAACTTGCAAAAAGTCTTAATGTTAAAGAATTTGCTATTGTAAAAGCAAAAGAGCAGTCAAAACTTTTTACCAAAATGAACTTAAAAAACATCTACGAACTATGTGTTGATGTAGACTACAAAATTAAGTCTGGTGGTATGGAAGGCGTCAATGCTCTTAATTATCTTGTAGCAAGCATATTAAATATTTAATTAATCGAGGGGGATTGATTTGAAAAATTTATCATCAAAAAAGCCCATATACAAAGCACTCATAGTTGTTAGTTGTGTGTTAACATTTGCATTTGCGTATATGATATTTGCATTTGGATTGTTAGAAACTAGCAATATCACAACTTCTATTATGTACGTTATACTAATAGGCGTGGTAGGGTATGCGTTGTTTGAGCTGGTAGCATCTTTGACACATACTTTATTTATGAGATTTATACCTAACTTTGATTTAAATAAAAATGAATACAAATATTTACTTAGAGTGTTTGTAACATTTAGAAATATAGTATATGGACTTATCAACATCATATTTATATTTAACCCAGTAGCTTCTGTATGGGGTATATTAATTAACTATTGCATAACAACAACTATTAGTATGTATATGTTCTATTTTACTATCAAAAAAACATATGATATTGCTCAAAAAAAATACTATTACCTTACTCGTATGGCAACAGTATATTCCGCTTTTCTTGTAATATATCTAATGATGGGTAGCTTAATATGAGAAAGATAATATTAAGCTTATGTAGTGTAATAATAGCACTTGTGTGTGTGTTTAGCGGAAGCACCCAAGCACAAGCGTCAAGCAAATACACTCCAACAATCTCTTCGCAAATAACCCTAAACATAGGTCAAGTAAAACAAACTATTGTTGACTTTGTCTATGGCGAAGAAGCAGTGTTAAATAATGACTTTTCTGATGGAATAAGGGTAGACAGAACGTCAGCAAGTGACCAAGAAAAAGCGGCGGCGGAATATCTTTATAGTGAGCTAAAAAACATCCTAGGTGCACACGATCGCGAACTAGAAGATTTATCTAACGCAAGTATTCTTAATCAAATAGCTTACCAAGATTTTGAGTTTAGTCAAAACTATGGCTCTTCTAAAAAATCACAAAATATAGTAGGCTTACTTACTCCAACAACCCCAACCAATAAAATAGTAATAGTAGGTGCTCACTATGATAACTACTATAATTTTGCAGTTGACTTGTTTGGTAAAACCCCATCAAAATCGCACGGCATTTACGATAATGCAGGTGGTGTAGCAGCACTTTTGCATACAGCCAAAATTATGCAAACATACAAAGATAGTATTGATTATAATGTAATGTTTGTTTTGTATGGTGCAGAAGAAATGGGAATGATTGGTTCTAGTTGCTTTATGCAATATATAGACAATATTAAAGCACAAAAAGACATCTTGCTTGCACTTAACTTTGATAGCATTGGTGTGGGTGACGATATGTATATGTATTGTGACGAAGTGTCAACAATTCACGAAGGCTATATCAAGTCAGTAGCAGATGCTTTGTACAATGATTTTAACGAAGAATATTTTAATTTGCCTCCAAAATATAAAAGAGTAGCCTATATGAGTTCTACTAATAAATTTGGATACACACATATGGGCCTTGCAAGTGACAATGTTAACTATGTGGCAAACGGTATTAACTCAGTAACATTTTTTAGTGGTGACTGGGACAACAGTGCGAAATTAGGTTCAGTTGTTGAATCTTCAACTCACGACAATATTAACCATACAAACAAAGATACCCTAAATGGCGTAGAAGAATTATATGGTGACTTGTTCTATCAAAGAATAGTTTCAACAGTAAAACTTGCTTGTAATACTTTGATACAAAATGACTTTTCAAAAACAATGATTGAGAGTAGAAATAATAAATCTAACTATCAATTCTTTGTTCGCCCTATGACAATCAAATTAATTTTGGTTGGGGTGGTTGCAGTATGTTATACAGCATTTATGTTGATTATCAAAAAACATAAACCACAAAAAGTAGAAGCAACTGTTTCAGTTAGCGATCCTGATTTGGAAAAAATAAAACAAGCAGTTTTAAATAATACTTTGTCAGAATTAAACAATAACAAAGTGGAAGAAACTATTGAAGAAGACAACAAAGAAGATTCCGAAGAATAATAACTATAACAAAAAAAGACACTCTATTTAGAGTGCCTTTTTTATTTAATTTAAATTTCTTTCCATCTGTCGGCAAAAATAGCTTTCATAATGTTGTTGTATCTAGGTTTAAAAGCAAGTTTTGTTTGTTCGCTCAAATCTTCATAATCTCCACTTAACCAATTCATAAATTGTTCAGGAGTAGAGAAGTTGTGTTTTTTAACACCTATTACAAAAGCATTAGGTATATTATAAAAATGAGCAATAATATCTGCGTCGGCTACACATAATTCTTCAATGTTGGTTGCGTTTTTGCTTGATCTATGATTTAGTACGCAGCCCAAAACTCTATCCAGTTTTTGTTTAGGATAATTGTATTTAGTAAGTAGCTCCTGTGCTATAACAACACCGTTGGTGTGGTGGTCTAGCTTTGTGCCTACTTTTTTTACTAATGCAATATCGTGTAGTATTGCGCCCAACTCAACAATTTCAATATCGGCATTATGAGTTTTTGCAAGAGTTTTTGCTTCTGCAACTACATGTTTTATATGTTCGTTCCAAAAGTCATATCCGTCTTCTGATTCGTCTATATACTTTTTGTTAAGTTTTAATAGTTCGTTTTGTATATCGTTTACTATACTCATAATTTACTCCTATATCTTTTGTTAGTATAACATAATGTATTTGTTTTTGTTATTATTTTTACAAAAAAAACAGTATCTAAAAAATAGATACTGTTTTTAAAACAAGTTTAAAATTATTCGGCTTTTTTGCTAGCGCGTTTTTTTGGTGTAACTTCTTCTTTAACTTCTTCTTTAACTTCTTCTGCTTTAACTGTTTTTTTAGCAGGTTTTTCTTCTACTTTAACTTCTGCTTTTGCTTTTGAAAGCATAGCGCTTAGTCTAGAAACTTTTCTAGAAGCTGTGTTTTTATGAACAACGCCTTTTGTTTCTGCTGAGTTGATGTAAGAAACAACTTCTGGAAGTAGTTTTTCAGCTTGTTCTAACTCACCAGCGTTTACTAGTAGTCTAAAATTTTTAATATATGTAGAAAGAGTAGATTTAACAAATCTGTTTTCTTCCTTTCTTCTTGCGATAACAGTTACACGTTTTTTTGCTGATTTAATATTTGGCACGTTAATTTTCTCCTTATTTTTTCGTTACCCGAACATTTTAGCACAATAAAAACTAATTTGCAAGTAAAATTTTTTATTTTTTATAATATTATTACAAAAATACACTAGTTATAGACAATATTAAGGATTTTAAGCAGTTTTTGATGGGTTTTTGCGATTGTATCTATAAATAAATTGAACACACAAAAAGAGTCTATCATAAAATATTAAAATGCAAGAGTATATATTATTTTTAGATAG
>JAZRTN010000137.1:0-4885 GCA_045652045.1 Clostridia bacterium | reverse complement strand
CTATAACCCTCTTTTTGTTTAGCAGACATATATATATACATCGCAGCACCATTGGTGATAGAGTATTCTATTTCTTTTTCTACTTCTATTCCATTTTCCAAATCTTTAACTGTTTGAGTGATTGTTCCGAACACTTCGTTATTAGACTGTTGGGTTAACCTTTCTATTGGAGATTCAACAGAACGTCGTGCTTTTTTGGTTACATTATACCATTTACCATATTCGTAACCAAAGATATTGCTTATAACTCCGTTTATAATATCGCCCTCTTCTTGTAAGGTTTCTATCGTTTTATTGCGAGCATCTGATACACTTCTAATGAATCTTTTATAAATAGAGCCTCTACCATCTCGTATATTAACAGAAACTTCCCTAATAGTCATTTCTAAAGAATCCACTGCACTCTTAAGGATTTTTGTGTATTTATTTGGTTTGGATTTTATTTTGTCTTCTACTTCACCTGATTTTACCTCCTTAATTGCTTCGTCTAAGAACTTCTTATTTTCGTATTCCTTTTGTCTTACCTTATTCAAATAGTCTGCTCTACCACTATAAACAATCTCTCTGCACCTGAAAAGGTATGCACGTTTATGTTCTACCTTTTCAAGTTGCATTGCAGATAGTCTAGTTTCAAGTAAAGAAATATCTTCTCTTAGAGAATTGATTACTCTTGTCATTCTCTTTCTTATTTCTTCATCCTTAGCAACTTTTCTATCTTCTATAAGTTCATTTCTTTGCTCTCTGTATTCTTCTAGAGTGCTGTTAACATCGTCAATTCTCGCTTGTGTTTCTTGTACTTTAAGAAGTTCCTTGTGTGCTTCTAGAGCATATAACTCAGCAATAGACTCGTTAGTAATCTCGCCATCTCTTATAGTAGCAATTCTATTGTCTATTTCCACAATTAGATTTTCGTAAGACTCTTCCTCAATACTGAACTCTTTGCGAGCATCTAGTATGCTTTGAGCATAATACTCAGTCATCATACCACCTTTTTTAATCTTCTCTTTTTGAAGACCCTCTACTGCTCTATGAAGAATATCCTCTACTTTAGATTGTTCTGCATCTACTTGCTTTTCTAAAACCTCAGACATTAACTTATCAATCTTAACTAATTGATTCATTAATTGGTCGGCAGTTCTATCTATTGCTCTATCGTTTATCTCTCCTGTGAAATTGTTCTTATATACAGTAATAGATTTATTTATCTCGTTGGCAATTTTAGAAAACTCCTTCTTGGTTAATTCAGACTTCTTGTCAAGTCTTTCTTTAGCAAACTTGATAATTCTATGTAGTTTATCTTTCGCAATGCTATATTGACTCATATTGCCTTCGGTCTTCATCTTCTCTATTTCGGCTATGAAGTCACTTCTCATTTCTTCATATTCGTTGATGTATGTACCTTCAACAATATTGCGAGATGTCATCTCCTCATTTATCTCGGCAACATTAGTCATTTCAGATAAATCTCTAATAGCCATTGCAGATAGTTTGTCAACGGTAAGTTCCGATAGGTCTTGGTCGGTCCACTCGTCAAGGATTCCTTTAAGTGTAGTCCAAACATCACTTATCCATTTTCTTATTCTTTGAACAATGGTAATTGGCACATCTCCTCTTTGAACTAATGCTTCTAGTTGTGCAGTACCATTCTTACCAATGTAAGTAGATAATACTTCTTCTGCTAACTCTTCTTCGTTTTCAAAACTATATGCAGAGTTTTGTTGTAGTTCTATCCACTCAGGAAGTTGTTTAGCAAGTTCTACGCCTCTCTCCCATAGTTTTTTATTTACCTTTCTTATAGCATTAAGCCACAAGTGAGAGTACTCGTGAATAGGTGTTTGTGGATTTAGTTCTTCTGGATCTAGATAAATCTCGCCATCTTTAACAAAACCATAGATAATGCCTTTGTTTGTTTTGAAGAAATCAATCTTACCTTCACTAGATAATGCTTCAAGGAAATCTTTTTTTGTGGTGTGTAACTTAATACCTGTTCCTTTAAGCCAGTGCATAATAGGTCTAAGTAGCAATTGGTTGTTAACGATTTCTTCGTCGGTAATATGTTTCTTGATTGGTTTGTATTTAGCCTCCTCGCCAAGTTGACGAGCCATTGCTATGTGACGATTTATAAGAACTTCTTTTCTTATCTTTCCTTTTGCTTTAGGAATTTCTTCGTTAACTAAATTGAAAATAACCTTATAGTCTTCATCATTAATTAAACTTAGAGGAATGTTTGCGTAGTCAATTTTGCCTAATTTCTTTTCTGCTCTATCTATTTGGTCACGATAAAATCCTCTATCTTCCATATTACCTTCAAGGAATCTTATTTGAGCAGAAGTAAATCCGTTTAGTTTTGATAAATACTTTTTATCTAATGTTTCTAAATTATCAAATAATTCTCTTTGCTCTGCAGATAAAACTGAAAGTAATTCAGAGAAATCTAAAGCGTCTGTTTCTGCTTGTATTTTTTCTATAGCAGCCTTATATAATTCTTCACCTTCTTTAAGTTCGTTCTCTGTGATACTTTGTTCTATCTCGTTAAGTTCTTCATCGGTAGGTTCTATATCTTCTACCTTTTGAAGTTCTTCCTCTGCGATAGCATTATTCATAGCATCTTTTCTATCTTGAAGTATATCTAATGCTCTTTTAAGATTAACTAGATATTCGTTAACTCCTACTTCTCCTGTTTGTCTTCCGTAGGCAATATCGGCTTCTTCGGTTTGTTTTATTTTTGCTTCTAATTCATTAATCGCAATGATGGTCTTATTTAATTCAGATTCATCTTTATGCTTATTAGAAATCCTACGCAATGTTTTCTCAACGATTTCCTCAGGAGTATCTTTGGTATTATCGTGTCTTTCTTTACCTCTTTCTTTAAGTGGTGTTTTAGTTTCTGTATCAGTGTATAATTCGGTAAGAGGTGCTTTGCCAACATTAGAACCATCTTCTGCAAAGGTGCTTACATAACTACCAGATATTTCTTCTGTGTTAGATACTTGAGCATATCTAATAAAACCTTCTTTAGTGTATAACTTAACCATAGGAGAAGTAAATTCTTGCTTTTCTTCTTCTGTAAGTTTAAGTTCTTTATCTGAACCATACACATCGTAAACGCTTATTACCTTTCCGTCTTTAGACTCAAAACCTTTAAGACGTATTCTTTTAGTCTTTGTACCTTTTTTATACATAGTATCAAAGTAAGTATCAGTATTTACAGGCATAAAGTTTGTAGTTCTCTCTGCTTCGGTACCTTCTTTGAATTTAACATCTTTAAGGTCGGATAATCTAGAGTTGTATTTGTTGATTTCCTTAGCAAGTTCTTTTATTCTTCTATAGTCAGACTCTAAACTTTCTAGTTGGCTAACGTGCAGACTTCTTACTTCTGCATTTGGTGCTGATGCAATATTCTTACCTTGTTGCTCAATAGCAGCATTATACCACCTTGATATTGGATTGGAATTACTACCACTTGCCAATGCTTCTATATCTTGCGAATTTTTAAAACCACCTAGTTTAGTACTTTTACCATTAATCTTGTAGCCTTCGTTCTTAGATTTGCATTCCTCTATAATAGATGATATATCATTACTCAATTCATCTATATTATTATTTGCAAATGCTTTGAAGTTTTTAAGTTCATTTGCAGTTTGTGGAGTTTCATTGAAGAACTTGTCAATGGTAATTTCAGAAGAAGGTATTTCTTCGTTGCTTGTTTCGTTTATTTGTGATTGTTGATAGTTATATGCTTCATCGTATTGGTCTTCGTTGAAATGTTTAGGTTCAACTACAGGTTTATATACCATAAAACCAACACGAGGTTTGTTGTGGTTTGTAGCAATATCATCGTGGTCGTATTCCATATTGTAATCTATAGTAGAAGCAGTATGGAATCCTAACGTTTTCTTATATATTTCTTCTAAATTTTGTTCAGGAGATAAATAACAATCTAAATGTGTAGCACCTTGTTCTCTAATAAAATCTTTGATAGCATAAAGGAATCCTTTCTTATCTCTAGGTTGCAATGAAAATACACTAACTAAGTTTCCATTTGATTCTATTGCAAAACCAGACAACCCATCATCTGTAAGGAAACACTTACAATTTGAATAGTCATCGTGTAAATCTACTAGTTCACCATTTTTTAAATAACGTCTATTTATTTCAAAAATGTCGTGAAATAATTTTGATGGGACTTGTGCTAGATTAAATTCATTCCCTTTCCCTTCTAAAGTCCTGAATCCAGATATTGAGCTGCTATTTCTGGTGAGAAGTCCTTCATAAGTTGTAGCCAAAGTTCTTCTGGATTCATCAGAAATTCTTCTACTTCCTCTATGGTATAATTGTATTTCTTCATCAGAATGTCTGTTACTTTCTTCTTGAAGTCTTCTAAATTCATCGGTTGGTTCATAATCTTCTGTATTTATTTGTTCTGTAAAGTTACTATTTTCTTCTGTATTTTCCAAAGGAACATTTTGCTCTTCTACCTTTATTTCCTCTGACTCCGCTGCTGGAGTTTCAACAACAGACTCTTTTATAGAAGTGTTTTGTGCTTGATACTCAGCATAAGCAGATTCTAATTCAGTAATAAATTTCTTTTTATCTTCGTATGCTTGAATACTCTCGTCAGAAACATCCTTTTTTACCTTCTTAAGTAATTTATCTAGTTCCTCTCTCTGTGCTTCAAGGACCTCGTTAATTGAGATATTGTTATCAATAATACGTTTGACACGTTGAAGCATTGGATTTTCAGTAGGAATTTCCTCTGCAACACTTTCTACTTTAGGTTCTTCGGTAGCATACTCTTTTACTTTCTTCTTCGCATCTTCTTTTGCTTTTCTCTCTGTCTTAACTGCTTCAATTACTGCTTGTTTCTTTTCCCTATTTCTTTTGT
>JAZRTN010000136.1:0-15376 GCA_045652045.1 Clostridia bacterium | reverse complement strand
AGATTCACCTTCTTCGTTTTGAGCGCCGATTTTTATCATATGAAGATAGTTGTATGTTTTGTTTGAATTTTCTACTTTACCAAAATAGAATAGATAATTATCATCAAAGTCAAACATTGTTGTACCTTCTGCTACAATGTTGCCTTGTTCATCTTTTTCTTCGCCAACTACAAAAGATACGCTGTCGATAACTTTTTCACCAACTACTGTTGCTTCGACTAGTTTTTCTTGTTCTGTACGAGTTTTGTAGATAACTTTTCTGTATAGAGCTGTGTCATCTGCTACTGTATAGTAAACATAATTGCCACTAACATATTGAAGTGTAACTGCTTTTGTAGAACCATCTACCAAAGTGATATGGTTGTTAAGTCCGTTGTAATATACTAGGCTATTGCTTAATACTGCAACGATACCAAGGTCTGTTGCACTGTTAGCAATTACTTGGTCTGAAACAACTTTATAACTTGTAAGTGCGTTGAAAGAATATTGTGTTGCATTGTCTATATTGTTTTGAGATAGGTCTGTTGAATATAGAATACCATCTAATGTGTAATATAGTCTATTGTTGTTTACTTCTACCAAAGTATAAGTTTTATCTGTAATTTTAATTTTTTGTGGGTCTGATTTTCCATTGATATTAACTTTACCGATATAAGTATGATCTGCTATACCATCTGTTTTAAGAGATGTGGCACGTGTATAGTAAACATAGTTGTTAAAGCTTGATGCTTTGTAATCGCTTGTGATTGTTGATGTTTTTGGAAAAACTGCGCTAGTAACTTTTTTAGCAAGAGTTTCGGTTGTAACTTTGTCGCCGTTTAGTTTGATACTTGCTGAGATTAGTTTAGAATCATTTAGTACTAAGATATATACTCTGCCGTTTGCTTGATACATTTCAAACTTAAAGTCTTCGCCCCTTTTGTCAAGGTTGTAGATTGTTTTGTGGTCTGTACCATCAAGCTTGATTCTTTTGAAACTAATAAGGTCATTAACTACACCACCATCACTGTCTTTTGTGATTCTTGGTGTTGCATAATAAATGTAGTTACCAAAGATGTAGATACCGCTATTAGAAAAACCTGCAATTTGTTTTGCTACGATTTGGCTACCTGTTGGGATACCGTCTTCGTTTGTATCAATTACGCCTTGTGCGTTTAATTTTGCTCTATAAATTGCTGATAATTTTTCTTTGCCATAGTTGTTTCTTTTGTAAGTTAGGTTGCCAGAGAAAATTGCGTTTGTAAAGTATACATACTCACCTTTTCTTACTGCATAACCACCGTTACCATAAACTGTGTCTGTTGGTTTTGGTCCACCTGATAAGCCTTTTTCTCCACCACAGCCAGTAAGTACACATAGGCATAGCATGAAGCAAGCTAATATTGTTAAAATTTTTCTTTTCATAATACCCTCTTTAAAAGTCTAGTCAAATAATAACACTTAATTAAAATTAAGTCAATTGTCTTTATTTTAGATTATTACTTATAAATAATAACAAATATTGAACATTAAATCAATTATTTAATTAATAATATTAAAATATTTTAGACAAATATCTTAATGAAAATAATACATAAATAAAAAACGCATTTATAAAATGCGTTTTTGTTTAAACAACTTCGATAGAAATTGATTCGCCAGAATCTGCGCTTTGATAAACTAGCCAATAGCCCTCTGCTTGTTGGTTTGAAGAGTCAAGTGGCAACCATTGAGCGTACTCTTGTAGATCTTTTGGTGGTTTAGTACAATCTTCGGCAGGTAGACCATAGGCTATATACTTAATTGAATCGTCTTCGTATATAAGGCCTAATACATAAAAACTTTCGCTATCTTCATATTTTACTTTAACCCATTTTGTGTTGGGTAAAAGTTGTTCTAATTGAGCTTCCCTTTCGTATTCTTCAAATAGTTTATCTATTTGGTCTTTTACTTGGTCATAAAAATTTTTATCTATCTCTTGGTTTTCGTTATTTGACAAATCAATAAATTGATTAGAATTGTTTTCTACTACGGTTTCACCATGCAAATCTGGTTCGATAGTGTCATTATTCTCTTTTTGAGGCTCTATTTTAGGGGTAGAGGGCTGTTTTTGAGTCAACGCGTCTACAAGTTCGTTTTGAAAGTTGGTTGATTGTAGGCTAGATGAAGTGTCTAAAAGTTGCTCGTCTTGTTTATAAAAAGCTTCACGATACTTACAGCCTACACACTGGGTACAGTCTTGGTAACAACTGTCATCTTGCAAAGTTTTATCAACTTCGCTATCTATCTCTTCATTATCAATTGAATACATTTGCGCTCTGTCAAGAGCATTGTCATCTTGGCAAAATGCTTGTTCTACTTTATTAACCCACTCGTCTTGATAAACAGAACTACCACCCATAATTATTTGTGGACAATAACTTTTGGCAGTATCGACAAGGGCGCAACTCAATCTGTCTTGCAAATTAACTGATGAGTTTGTTTGGAACTTACACAAACCGTCTTTTATTTTTATGGGTATTTTTAAAACATCTTCACCAGAGTTTAGTCCAAGTGCCAAACTATTAAAATTTTCATCATCAAAGTTGTATAGTCTTAAAGTTCCTACAAGACTGTTGTTAACATCTTCTAGATTAAGCACTCCTTTTTTTAGGCCATTTTTATTTTGTATGTCATTTAAGATTAAAGTTCTTTTAAATATCATTTTATTCCTTCCTTATTCATACATAATTATAGTTTATGTTTTAATACAAAATTTGTAGTAATTTATAATACAACGGCTGTTTTTGTAATAATATGTAATATATAAATATATATGACAGGTTTATGATTTTTTTCACAATATATTTCAAACAATTATAGCCAAATTGATTACTTAAAAATTTTAGTATGATATAATATAGAAAAATAAAACAAACGGAGAATAAAGATGATTAAAAACGACAAGGTTGTTGCTTTTGGCGAAATTATGTTAAGACTTACCCCACCTGATTATACAACAATTTCTCAGGCAAGAAATTTTATTGCTAACTATGGTGGTGGCGAAGCCAATGTTTTAGTTGCATTGTCACACTTTGCACACCCAACAGAGTTTATAACAAAACTTCCAGACAATCAACTTGGAGACTCTGCTATAAAACACTTAAAAAGTCACGGCGTTGATACAAAACATATAATAAGGGGTGGCTCTAACCTTGGTATGTATTTTGTAGAGACTGGATTTGGAGGAAGACCTTCAAAGGTTATTTACAACAGAAAACACTCTTCTGTTACAAGAATAAGCACCAATGAAGTTGATTTTGAAAACATCTTCAAAGATGCTGGGTGGTTTCATTTGTCAGGCATATCTTTGGCATTAGGCGAAAATGTGAGAGATGTAGCATATAAGTGTTTAGAATATGCTCACAAACATAATGTTAAAGTATCTTTTGACTTTAACTACCGTTCTAAACTATGGGACTCAATTGAGCAAGCTCGCCCATACTTTAAAAAGGTTATACCTTATGTTGATGTGTTGTTTGCAAATCACTTCGACATAGAACAAATATTACAAGTTGATTTAGACGTTCCAACAGATGATTTAATAACAAAAAAGGTTGAGTTATCTAAAAAACTTATTTCTCAAACAAAAATCAAATACATCTTTGGAACAGATAGAATTGTACATACTGCAAGTGACAACTCATTATCTTCATACTGCATATTACAAGATGGTTCATACAAAAGTGAAGGGCCTATAAGATTTTCTATTTATGACAGAATTGGTGGTGGCGACGCTTTTGCTTCGGGCGTAATACATGGGCTTATTAAAGACTACTCTAACCCTCAGTATGCACTTAAATTTGGCTTGGCTACATCAATACTTGAACACACTCTTTATGGAGATGTTTCTACTCTATCAGAAAGAGAAGTTGAAGAGTTTATCACTTCAAATGGCAACGCTTCTATCCAAAGATAATTAAATTAAAAGTTTATTATTTGGGACAGTAAAATGGAAAATATATTTATAGCAAATGTATGTGGACTATGCACTGGTTGTAGAAGGGCTTTAACAGAAGTAACCGACCAACTACAACAAGGAAAAAACGTAACACTTTTTAAAGAAATCGTTCACAATAAAAATGTAAACAATATGCTAATAGGTAAAGGCGCAAAACTAGTTGATGATATAGACAAAATAGAAAAAGACACCTTGGTTATTATCAGAGGCCACGGCGAACCACCTCAAACATTTGAATATTTTGACAAACACAATATTAAGTACAAAGATTGTACCTGCCCTAATGTAAAAAAAATACACGGGTTGGTATCAAACACTGATACCGACAATGACAAAGTAATTGTACTCGGCAAATACAAAAAAGCTATGCACCCAGAAGTTCAAGGCATTGTTAGTTGGGCAAAAGATGAGTGCATACTTATCGAAACAGAAGAAGATTTAGACAAGCTTAACGAAATCAAAAATCAAAAATTGTTTCTAGTGTGCCAAACCACTTTTAATATGTCAAAAGCAACTATGCTTATAGACAAAATAACAGAGATAGCCAAGGCAAACTCTTGCGAACTTATAGTCAACAAAACATTATGTTTTGCTCAGCAAGAAACAACTCTGTCTGCTACTGAACTTGCAAAAAGTGTTGATTTAATGATTGTTGTTGGTGGCAAAAATTCTAGCAATACACACGAATTATTTAACCATGTAAAAGTTATAACAAACGCCATCTATATTGAAGATATAAATAGTTATAAAGAAGAATTGGCTTTAAACAACATTACAATCTCACCCACCACAAAAATAGGTCTTACTGCTGGGGCTTCTACTATGAAGGAAGAACTAGTTAGTTTAAAAGAATTAATACAAAAAGACTTGGCTACTTATTACGCCTAGTAAAAAAATAAAAAAGAGTTAGGAATTTTCTAACTCTTTTTTTGATTGTTGATTTGTATCATCAGTATAAGTTGGCGTGCCAACCTGCTTTGGTATTATGTTTAACAATACTATTGCATATGTTGTAGTTAATACCATTATAACAACTGATGATATAATACTAAATGTTACGCCAGTTTCAACTGCAAAAAGTGACAATGCATTAAATATACTATGTGTAACAATGCAAGGAAGCAAAGTTTTTCCTTTGTAAAAAATAACTACAAACAAAAAACCCGTTGTTGTTGCGTAACAAATTTGGAGAATTGTCGCTAAAATATCTGCATTAAATGTAAACAAATTTATAATATGACCTATACCAAAGGTTAAGCTACTAACAATTATAGCCCATTTTAAGCTATCTTTTTTCATAGCATTAAACAAGAATCCTCTAAAAATTATTTCTTCTAAAAACCCAACACAAAGCATTGTTATAATAAACATTAAAGAATCAACAAAGTTGGTGTTAAGCTTTACCCCAAACCAAAGGTTTATTGAAATCAAAACAAGTAGAGGTATAAAAAACAAAAAGTATTTAGCACTAAATTGCGACTTACATAAACCAAAAGTAACGTTTAGTTTGTTTTTAAAAATCCAAATTAATAACACAACACACAACGCAATATAGAATGCTGGTGTAAAAAAGTTGGTTAAATTTAGCGCTAATGCAATATTGTCACAAATTATTGTTCCTACGATATATATGATTATCCAAGTTATGGCAAACCATATTTCACTTTTAGCATAAAGTTTATTCATAATGCTCCTATATATTACCCCAAATTTTTATAATGTATATTGCATTAAAAATGTTTAGAGCAAACTAGTTTTTAGATAAGGCCTAAATGCTTAACAAAATCTATAAAATTTTGCAATTGATATTCTATTTGATTAATATCTGCTGTACAATAAATTTTTTCATCTTCGACTTTAAGTCCAAATTTAATTGCGTTAGACTTGACTACTTTTGCTGGCAAATCTAGGTCATCTGCCGTATCTAATACACTTCCTATATCACACAAGTAGCTCTCTCCACTTTTACCTTGTAAGATATATAGTGTTAACATATTATTTGAGTCGGTAAAAACATAGTTTGTATGAAGTACTAAGTTTGTTTGATGTTGCTCAGTACTAATTAAATTTTCGTTTTCTAACAAAGCGTTAGCAAAGTCTTGATTATAATACAATTGTTTCTTCCTCCTCATTGTTTAATTTTTGCGGAGCGTTTAGGCTTGTCATAAAAGTGTCTGCCATACCAGCGATTAATTCTGGATGACTTTCAGCTACCTTAATTAAGCCGTTCATAGTTTCAAGGTCTTTTTGTATTGCCTTAATATTTTCAAAGCCTTCTGGTGTACCAACAGTTGGTATAAAAGATGGAAAACCACCCACATCAAAAATATTGTAAGAAGGAAAAGATGAAGTTGTTGTAATAAACTGTGTAGGTAACTTTGTTGTAAATGTCTCATCTATTTTTCTTGCATCTCCACCATCATCATAGCTTTGATACATGTCTATCATGTCTTCCATATAAGCTATGATAGGTATATCACAAGAATCACCTTTATCTATAAGAGCCTCTCTTGCACGCTCCAAAAAGCTTAACATATGACTATGGTAAGTGCGCTCATTTTTGAAATAACTCAAAAACGGCATACCCAAAGATTCTGTTTGAAGAGTTGGATCGGTGCCCTCTTGTAATACATCTAGGTAATTTAGAAGATTGTCAACACTTATAGCGTTACACTTTTCCTGCCCCATATTGTTTGTTTGTAATGGTGATTGAAAATGAAAGTGAGGTAGTTTTGCATAAGGCTTGCTTACAAACCCGCCGCCTGGCACGGCAAAAGAATAGTATCCATCAGTAAAATATCTTTCGTAAGTGTTTGAAAGTGACCCATAAATACTATAATCGTTATCGTGATATTGGAAGCCTACTGCATCAAATCTATTAATAATGACTACTTCGTCTTTATCATTAACACAATATGTAGCAATAGAAATTTCACCTTTTTCCTTGGTGGTTAAATCATCACCCTCTACGCTAGTGATTTCTCTTGGATAAGTAGCTACTTGTGCTATACAATGTTTGCTTGATTTGTAGTACTTGGCGTAGCAATAGTAATGATGCCCTGTTCTATGCTCAAACTCATACTGGCGATTGTCTACATAATTATATTCTTCCATAAGCACTGGATAGTAACCCTCTTGGTAAATATTTTTACCAGTTTTAGGGTCAATTTTTTCCATAATTGCTCTTCTATAACGTTGTGCCCATTTTAGTTTGGCTTTAACATCACTGCCATTAATAATATTATCAAAAACATCAAATTTACTCATATTTTAATATTACCACACCCACCCCACAGTGTCAATATTGATAATACTAATAAAAGTATTGATTTTAATGTATTATAGCTTTAACTTGATATTAGACAAAATAAAAAGAGTTCCTTAATAGAACTCTAATTTTTTATTTGTTTTTTATCATATTATATAGGTCGACGAAGTTTTTTGGGGTGAGTTTTTCGGCACGGGCATCTTGTGGTAGGTTTAGTTTTGTTAGATAGTCATAACAAGTTTGTCGTGGAATTGAGTAGGCTTTTTCTAGGTTGTTTGCAAGGGTTTTTCGACGCATTGCAAAACATTTTTGGATAAAGTCCCCGTAATCTTTAAAATCATCAATTTGGAACTTGTCTCGGTTAATGTCTATTTTTACCATACAAGAATCTACATTAGGTACGGGATAAAACATATTTCGATTAATTACTCTTGTAATACGCGCGCTACCTATTGACGCAATTATTACGCTAAGTATGCCATAGTCTTTATTGTCTGGATTAGCACATATACGCTCTCCTACTTCTTTTTGAACCATAACATACAGTGATTTGATTTTTGTAGAGTGGTTAATAAACTTAAATATGATTGGGGTTGTTATGTAATATGGCAAGTTTGCTACAAGGTGGTAGCCGTTAGAAAAGTGACTTTCTACTTGTGCAAGGTCTTGTTGCATAATATCACCAAAGATTATTGTTGAGTTTGGACAATCTTTTAGGGTTTCTTGCAAGACTGGTTGTAAAGATGTGTCAATTTCGTAAGAGACTACTTTGTCTACGACTTGGGATATTTGTTCAGTAAGCGTGCCTGCTCCTGGTCCTATTTCTAAGACTTGATCAGTTGAAGAAAGCTCGCCTTCCTTAACGATTGCTTTAAGAAGGTTGGTATCACTTATGAAATTTTGGCCAAACTTTTTTTTGAATTCAAAACTATTTTTTTGTAAAACTTCTTTCATTATTAAGGTTTCCTTATTTTATTAAAAAATGTATAGGCATTTTTGCTAGTTTGCTCTATAATAGCTGATACAGGCAAGTTTTTTATTTGAGCGATTTTGTCGGCTACTAGATGGGTATATTTAGGCTCATTTACTTTGCCACGGTGTGGTTCGGGTGTAAGATATGGAGCATCTGTTTCGATTAATATATTTTCTAGTGGAATGGCTTTGATTACATCTAAAATTTTGTTGGCGTTTTTGAAAGTAATTATTCCGTTAAAGCCAAGATAAAAACCATATGAGATAAGTTCTTTGGCTACCTCTACACTGCCACTAAAACTGTGTATTTCGGCACCGTATTGGAATTTGGATTTGTTTTGTCTAACATATTCTAAAAAGTCGCCCATTGCGTCTCTTATATGAAAAACTATTGGAAGTTGAAGCTGGTTGGCTAGGTCAATTTGTGAAGTCATAGTTTGCTTTTGGACTTGTCTATCACAAAAGTCATAATAATAATCTAGACCTATCTCACCTATTGCTACAACTTTTGGGTTTTGAGCAAGTGTAATAATACGATTTTTTACATTATCGTTATATGTATTTGCTTCGTGTGGATGTATACCTATTGTGCAATAAATTTGGCTATGGTTTTGAGACATTGAGACAAGTTGGTCAAAGTCTTTCTCTCCTGAGCTATTGCATATGGCAAGTTCGACTTGGTCATTGTCAAAATTTGATATGACTTCGTTTATGTTATTAAATTTTTTATCATTTAAGTGACAATGTGTATCTATAATCATAATATTTTCTCTTTTAACAATAATATTTTAACACAAAGGGCTGTTTTTGCATACCAAATAAAACAAAATCATAAAGATATATTATGAACAAGATTTGGTTTGCGATAATGATAGTAAGCGTATGCTTACTAACCTTTATAAACCCAGAGATGGTTTTGCCTACAATGATTGATGCAAGCAAACAAAGTTTGCAGTTGTGTGTTAGTCTTATAGCAATATACGCTGTGTGGCTTGGGTTATTACAAGTTATGGAAGATTGTGGACTAACAAAAAAATTAGCTTACAGGTTGTCGCCTGTTACAAAAAAGTTATTTGGAAAAATTGATGACAAAACTAATGAATTGATTTGTATGAACCTAGCTGCAAATATGTTGGGGGTTGGCGGCGCTAGTACTCCATTAGGTATAGAAGCCATGAAGCGTATGGACAACGGTAGTGGTGTTGCTAGTCGTGGGGCGATAATTTTTTTTGTACTAAATGCAACTAGCTTGCAACTATTACCCACAACTGTTATTGGACTTAGAATGACTAATGGAAGTACAAATGCAAGTAGTATAATTGTACCAAGTTTGATAACAACAATTTTGACTACATTGCTTGGACTAGGCTTATGTCTTATGTGTGAAAAAGTAATAAAAAGGAAAAACATATGAGTAAATTAATTTTGCCTGTATTGATAATTGCAACATTAATTTTGTCACGGTCAAAAAAAATTAACACCTATGATAGTTTTGTTAAAGGTGCTAAAAAAAGTTTTGATATAGTAATAGGAATATTTCCTTATATAGCAACAATTATGATAATGGTGGGGTTAATGAGAGTGAGTGGTTTTAGCCAGCTACTAACAAAAATGATGGCCCCATTATTTAATTTAGTAGGTATACCTTATCAAGTGTGCGAACTAATTTTGTTAAAACCGTTTACTGGTAGTGGCAGCCTTGCTTTGCTTAATGATATATATTTAAAGTATGGCGTAGATAGTTATATAGGAAAATGTGCTAGTGTAATTATTAGTAGCACTGACACTATATTTTATATATCAACAATTTACTTCTCACAGACAAAAATAAAACGGCTATTGTATACAATACCCGTTTCTTTAATCTCCTGTTTTTTTGGAGCTATTTTAAGCTGTTTATTATGCAAAATTTTCTAAACATTTTCGTTATAAATTTTTGCAACTTTTTCGTTGATTGAACCATCTTCGTTATTAAGATACAACATTGGCAAAACCCTTACTCCACTCTTGCCACCTTTTATTGCTTGAACTAAAACAAGGTGTGATTCTTTATCTGGTTTTGGTTGGATAAATTGAAGAATTTTTGGGTTAAGATTGTTGTTTATTAGCTCATTTATTATCTCATCTATACGGTCGGCTCTATGTATAAAATATGCTTTACCCCCGTATTTTAGGAGCTTTTTGGCCTCGACTACTAGGTCGGATAGATTCATCTCAATCTCGTGCCTTGCAATAGAACGATTTTCCGACTCATTAGTCTGCGCCCCTACTATTTTGTAGTAAGGTGGATTGCTTACAACTACATCATAAATTTCGCTGCCTAAGGTTTTACTTGCTATTTGTAAAGGCATATTATGTGCAAAAATTTTGTCTTGCAAATCGTTATATTCTACACTTCTTTTTGACATATCAAAAAGGTCGTTTTGTATCTCTACCATATCGATATGTTTAAGGTTGTTTTTGACACAAAGAAGCATACTTATAACCCCACTACCAGAACAAAGTTCTATCACTTTATCACTAGGTTTGCACTTAACAAAATTGGCAAGTAAAACGCTGTCTGTTGTAAAGCAATAGTTATCTGGCTTTTGGATAAGCATAAGATTTTTGCATTGCAAATCTTCTAACCTTTCGTTCGGTTTAAGTAAATTATTTTTCATTTTTTTGCTTTTTGAATTTTTTATTTTTGAATTTATTTTGTTTAGGTTTGTTAGTTTGTTCTTGCTCTGGTTGAGCTACTTGTTGTGGTTGAGAGTCTTTTTCTTGCTTTGGTTTTTCGGCTGGTTTATTTGGCTTGTTTGATATTAAATCTTTAAGCTCATAATCTTTATATGTGTAGACCCCTTCGCTTGATTCGATTTTTAGTGACACTGTTTGTCTTAGATAATTTTGATAAACAACTATGCCCTTACCGTCTTTGGTTGTAACTTCACTATTTATCTTTGGCATAATTTGTGCCACTTCACTATAATATGGATTTTCGTATTCTAGACAGCACATTAGTCTTCCACATAGGCCACTGATTTTTGTTGGGTTAAGTGACAATCCTTGTGTTTTTGCCATTTTGATAGAAACTTTTTCAAAGTCGTTAAGATATGTTTTGCAGCAACATTCTTTACCACAAATACCAATACCACCTACAACTTTTGATTTGTCTCTAATACCAATTTGTCTAAGCTCAATACGTGTTTTTAGTTTGCTTGCAAGTTCTTTTACAAGTTCTCTAAAATCTACTCTATTGTCTGATGTAAAGCTTATAATAATTTTTGTACCGTCAAAGACATACTCTATATCTACAACTTGCATATCAAGTTTTAGTGAATTAATTAAGTCGTTAACTGTTTTTTGTGCTTCTTCGGCTTTTTGTAAATTATTGTTGTGTTGAGTTTTATCTTTTTCGGTTGCTTTTCTTACAACTGGTTTTAGTGGAGAGACAATAGTTGATTGGTCTACTTGTTTAATTTTTGAAGCAACTAGGCCGTATTCTAATCCTCTTGCTGTTTCTACCAAAGCACCATCACCTACTTTTAGGTCAAGGTCTTTTGGTTCAAAAAAATATATTTTTCCGTTTTCTTTAAATTTAATTCCTACAACGGTTACTTGCATAAATGTTTAACCTCCAAAATGTATAGCAATAAGTTGTCAATTAGTGTGGTTGGATTTACGTTGAAGTTAAGCTCTTGCTTAATTAGATAAAGTTTTTTGATTATTAAATCTATTGCATCGCCAGAATATTCTGGTGCTAGTTTTGTTAAAATGTTTAAGATATTTTTGTTAGTAACTAAATTTTCTCTATCTAGTCTTATCATTAACAAATCTCTAAATAAACTTTCAAATATTTCTAATATTTCTAAAAAGTAGCTTTTTCTTTCGTTAAGTTTTGCAGATAATGGTAAAACAGTTGTACTGTTTTTTAAATTTGATATAACTTCACATACTAGGTTGTAGTTTTGCATAAAGTTTTCGTTATCGGCAAAGTTAACAGCTCTGGTTAGACTACCCTCGCTTATAAATCCTATTGTTTTTGCCTTTTCGCTATCTTTACAGATTGGTTCAACTGCTTGGGTTAAAGTTTGTTGTGAAAGTGAACTTAATCTGATTTTTTTACATCTAGATGCGATAGTTGGCAATATATTAGTTTCGTTAGTAACGTTTAAAATAATATATACATTGTTTGGTGGGGTTTCTAATGTTTTTAAAAGTTTGTTTTGCGATTGCATATTTGCAGTAGAAAATTTGTCAAAAATATATACTTTGCGAGTGCTTTCCATAGGAACAAGTACACTCTCATCAATAAGTTTTTCGACATCTTCTACTAGGACCTTTTCTGATGAAGGCAAAACTGTCACATCTGGGTGTGAAGACAAGTCTACTTTTTTACAATGAATACATTCAAAACAAGGTGCGTTTTTGTCATCACACATAACAAGTGTTGCAAAAAGCCTACTAAATTCTTTAAGCAGTAGTTCGTCTGCACTAACAAACATATATGCGTGAGTTAATTTATTATTTTGTTTTTCTTGTAACAATTCGCTAAATTGTGGTAATTGTTGTACTAAACTTTTAAATTGCATAAAAAATCCTTCCAAGAGTATTTTATCATAAAAAAAAATATATAACAATTAAACACTGGTTATATTTTATAAAAAAAGAAAGTGTAGTTATTTCACTTTCTTAATGTTGTTTTGTGTTGGTTTTTTGATTGATACAAATTGTATCACCCAATACACTACTAGCATTACTACAACTGTACATAGTGATGCTATTTTAACAATTATAGCAATGTTTTTTGGCAAATTAATTGCTTTTGTTACAACTAGCACATTAAATAGACATATTAATGTTAAAAACACTATAAAGATAATATTAAATATTTTTATACCATTGCCTATTGTTTTTGATTTTTCGGCTGGGGTTGTGGCTTTGTTATTTTCCATTTAGTATCTCCTAAAACTATTATAGCAAATAACAACTTTTTTAGTCAATGAAGTTTGTTAAATGTGTTTTAAAGAGTTTGACAGATTTTGAGTGATAGTGATATAATTTTATTGTTTGAAAAGCAAGTTTGTTTTTCAAAATTATTAACTAATTTAAGGAGTAAAGAATGAAAGATTTTATCGAAATTCAAGATGTTTGGGCAAGACAAGTTCTTGACTCACGCGGCAACCCTACTTTGGAAGTTGACGTTGTAGTTGATGGTGGCTTTGAAGGTAGAGCTGCTGTTCCATCAGGTGCTTCAACAGGCTCATTTGAAGCAGTTGAACTAAGAGATGGCAAAAAAGATTATTACCTAGGCAAATCAGTTGAACAAGCTGTTGAAAATGTAAACACAGAACTTGCTGAACTTGTTATTGGTATGAATGTTCTTGACCAAGTTGCAATAGACAAGGCTATGATTGAACTTGACGGAACACCTAACAAAGGCAGACTAGGTGCTAACGCAATTTTGGGCGTTTCACTTGCTTGTGCAAAAGCTGCTGCAAACGCAGTTGGTATGCCATTATATAACTATATTGGTGGTTGCAATGCTGTTACACTACCTGTTCCTATGATGAACATCCTTAATGGTGGTAAACACGCAGACAACAGCGTAAACATTCAAGAATTTATGATTATGCCTGTTGGCGCAAAAACATTTACAGAAGCACTTAGATGGTGTGTAGAAGTTTTCCACAACCTAAAAGCTGTTTTAAAATCAAAAGGCTATGCTACTGGCGTTGGCGACGAAGGTGGTTTTGCACCAAACCTAAAAAGCGATGAAGAAGCTTTACAATACATTGTAGAAGCTGTTAAAAAAGCTGGTTACAAACCAGGCGAAGATTTCTGCATCGCAATCGACGCTGCTGCAACAGAAATGTATGAAGAAGCTAAGAAAATTGGCAAAGAAGGTTGCTACTATTTCTGGAAGACAGACAAATTATTCACTCGTGAAGAAATGATTGACTTCTGGGCAGTAATGGCTGACATATTCCCTATCATCTCTCTTGAAGATGGCGTAAGCGAAGAAGACTGGGAAGCTTGGGATTTAATTACAAAACGTTTAGGCGACAAAATCCAACTTGTTGGTGATGACCTATTTGTTACAAACACAGAAAGACTTCAAAAAGGTCTTGACCTTGGTGTTGCAAACTCAATTCTTATCAAAGTTAACCAAATCGGTACTTTGACAGAAACTCTTCAAGCAATCCAAACTGCAAACAGAGCTGGTTACACAGCTGTTACTTCTCACCGTAGTGGCGAAACAGAAGACACAACAATTGCTGATATCGCAGTTGCTACAAACTCTGGTCAAATCAAAACTGGTGCTCCATCAAGAACAGACCGTGTTGCTAAATACAATCAATTACTTCGTATCGAAGAAGAACTTGGCGACAGCGCAGTTTACCTTGGTAGAAAAACATTCTTTAACCTAAAAAATAAATAATATTAGATTAAACAATAAAAAGCAGCTTTAAAAAGCTGCTTTTTTATTTTAATATTGACTAAAAATATAGATTTGGTATAATATACTTAACAAACTTGTAAAAGGATGTTTTAAGAAATGGAAGTTTTAACAGTTAGAGAAGAATTATATGAACAATATGATAACATATCAGTTTATAGACCTTTTGAAAGCGAAACTGATAAGAGACCTGAAAGAGACATAACTTATCTTATTTGTTATAGTTCAAAAAAACAAGTTGACGAAATTTCTGTATACGCTCCTGCTGGTTCACACCTAGAAGGCTGTTATAGAAAAATTGCATATACTCTATACGCAGAGCATAAAGATGAAGACAGAATGCATATTGACTACATACATACATCTCCTATGTATAGAGGATTGGGCATTGCATCTATGATGATAGGTTGTCTTAAAAACGAATGTATGGTAAGAGGACTTGGCAACTTAACACTTGATAGTCAATATAGATATAGAGAGTCTGGCACAGGCGAACCTGTTGATTTAAACCACGAATTATATTTAAGAAATGGTTTTGAAGATGATGAACCATATCTTACTTTGTCAGAAAGAATAAATCAAGGCAAGCTACAAGAAACTTGCGCTCCTATGACTTGCAGAATAACTGGCATACCAAAAGTTCAAAGTGCACAACATATTACTCAAAACATGCCAATAGAGATTACACAGACAACTACCTCTACACAACAGGATA
>JAZRTN010000135.1:0-2187 GCA_045652045.1 Clostridia bacterium | reverse complement strand
TGGAAGTATGAAAAAGATTTTCTTATATTAAAAAATATTAAAAGAAATACAACAATTACCCAATAGTTCAATATACTCAACCACTTGGGGGATTTTTACAAAGAAAATACGGCAATCATTTTTTATAATAAAAATTTTTGGATAACCCTGAAATATAACAATAAGTGCATTTTTTACACTTTATAGCTAAGGCTTTTATTTATAAGGGTTACAGACTTGTTTACAAAAGTTCATAATAGGGGTTGACAAAAAAATTTCTATGGTTTATAGTGAAAGTGTTAGATGAAGTGTTAAATGAACACTTAATAACAAAGGAGGTAACTCAAATGTTAACAATTAGTACAGTAAAATTAAATACATATAATAGAGTTTCATTCGGTGAAACAAAACAAAAAAATAACCAAAATTCTAAAGTTGGTGTTATGTCTTTAGACAGAAACGCTAATGCTAGAATCAATTTCGAAAAAGACTTACACGAAACAAAAAACGCTGATATGGTTCAAACAAACCCTATCAAAGCTTTAGGTTACAGCATTGTAAAGGCTTATAATATACTATGTACGCCAAAAAGACGTACTACCCAAACCGAATCAACATACATCCACTTACCATACATGGCATAGCGGAAAAGAAGAAAAGACTTAACTCTTTTCATTTACCCCACAAACTATAACCAACGCAAACTTACCCCGATTGCAGAGGTTCAATAATTTAAAAATATCCTTTCAATTAAGAAAGGATATTTTTTTGCAGATTTTTACAAAAACATCACCCCATTGGGGAATGTTCATATCAATTAGGCTTCAATAAAATACATGTAGAAACAAGAGGATTCACGTGGATTTTATTATCATAGCAATATTGTCTTGTATTGTTATTTACTTAACGATTAAAAATATCAAATTGACAATAAATATAAAACAAGAAAAAGAACAAGATAAGATTAAACAATCATTTTTGGCTAATCTTGTCCATGACCTAAAAACACCAACAAACGCTCAATTAAGCACTTTAAAAATGCTGAACAACGAAACTTTCGGTTCTTTAAATTCTGAACAACGAGAAATGATAACCTTAACTCACGAATCTTGCAAATACATGTCAGATTTAATTGGAACCATTATGGATACTTACACCCATGATAATGGTGAAGTCCGGTTGCAAAAGAAAGACTTTGACATAATAGAGCTAATAGAAGAAATAAGCGAAGAATTAAAAAGTCTGTATAAAGATAACAATCAAGAGGTGGAATTCAAAAAAGACTATTCACACTACATAATAAACGCTGATAAACTCCAACTTAAAAGAGTATTAGCAAACCTACTAACAAATGCAATCACCTATGGTTACGACAACACAATAATTAGTATTAATTTAAGAATTCAGGATGATACTTTAGAAATTTTTATTAAAAACACCAGCAAACAAATTCCCGAAAAGGAATTAAAAACAATATTTGACAGATATAAAAAAACTCAATTTGCAAAGTATAACAAAACTGGAAATGGCTTAGGACTATACTTAGCAAAAAGAATTATTGAACTACACAAAGGGGAAATTTATGCAAAAAGTTTCGATGACGGGACATGCATATTTGGATTTAACATCCCCACAAGCCTTGATAGCAACCCAAAACTAGTCAGTGCTTAGCGAGTTAATTTTTGATATACCTGATTTAAAATATTTTGAGCAAAATTAAGTTCTTTTTCTTTCCCAAATTCTTCAAACGTTGGCATAGCTAAAAGAATTTTACGTTCAGCCGCCTCTGGATTTGAATTCAACAAACCTTTTGCAATATCAACCCTTGCCATAGCAAGACGTAATTGATAAGTTTCAAGCGGACTAACACCTCTATTATATGTTCTGTAAGATTTTTTTGTTTTTTCAAAATCTTTAATTATAGCAATCAATTGTTTTTCTTCCAAAAGCAAAGTATCAATAACTTGACGCTTTCTACCATTATCTTTATAAACTCTTTTCAAATCTACAATACGCGCCAAGGTATGCAACAAATCACCTTGTTTTTGCGCAACTTCCAATGCTCGTTGAGCATAGATTTCTCTTTGTTTAGGTGAAATATTAGGAAGCTTCACAAGATTACTATAAATAATTCCAGCAAAATCATCTAAGCCTCTATGGTGTAGTCCATCTGCAAGTCTTGCGGCTGACTCACTAAACACATCTAGC
>JAZRTN010000134.1:0-9808 GCA_045652045.1 Clostridia bacterium | reverse complement strand
AAGACAGAACAAGAATTATCTCACGAAATAGACATTCGTAAGGACAAAATTAAAAGATTAAAAGAACAAAACATAATCCCTTATGCAGAGAAGTTTGACCGTACACATACAATCCAAGATGCAAGAACATTGCAAGAAGGTACAAAAGTAAGCGTATGTGGCCGTATGACATTTAGACGTATAATGGGTAAATTAAGTTTCTGCGTTATCGAAGATATCAACGCAAAAATCCAAATCAGCGTTGGCAGAAACGAAGTAGATGAAGAAGCATATGCTTTCTATAAAACTATGATAGATATCGGTGACTTTATTGGTGTTACAGGTGAACTATATGTTACACACACAGGCGAGATCACAGTAAGAACTCACAGTTTACAACTATTATCAAAAGCAATGTTACCACTTCCAGAAAAATTCCACGGTTTATCTAATATCGAACAAAGATATAGAGAAAGATATATGGACTTAGTAAGCAACGAAGAAAGCCGCCAAGTTTTCTTAAAGCGCAGCAAACTACTTTCATATATTCGTAAATTCCTTGGTGAAAATGGCTTTATCGAAGTAGAAACACCAATCCTACAAAGTGCAGTATGTGGAGCAAGTGCAAGACCATTCTTTACACACCACAACGCTCTTGATAAAGAATGCAACCTTCGTATCGCGCCAGAAGTATACTTAAAGCAAGTTATTGCTGGTGGTTTTGATAGAGTATTTGAAGTTGCAAAATGTTTCCGTAACGAAGGTATGGATCCAAGCCACCTACAAGAGTTTACAATGGTAGAGTGGTACGCAAGCTACTGGAATTTTGAAGACAATATCAAATTCTTCACAGAGTTTATCCGTGGCGCTATGATGGAAGTAAACGGTTCACTAAAACTTACAGTAGGTGATAAAGAACTAGACTTCTCAAAAGAGTTTACTCGTATTAACTACACAGAAGAAGTAAACAAAATCTTAGGCTTAAATGTCCTAGAATATACAGACGTTAACGAATTCAAAAAAGCAGTTGTTGCAACAGGCTTGTTTGATGAAGACGAATTTAACCAATGCAAAACAGTTGGTGGTATCATAGATATCGTTTACAAACGTAAAATTAGACAACATATCGTTGAGCCAACAGTTTTATACAACTATCCAGCATGTTTAGTGCCACTTGCAAGACGTAACGACAAAGACGACAGACTTATCGATATGTTCCAAGTACTAGTATGTGGTGACGAAATTTGCAAAGCTTACTCAGAGTTGGTTGACCCAATCGTTCAAAGAGAAGCATTAGAAATCCAAGCAAAAGCAAAAATGGACGGCGATGATGAAGCTATGGACCTAGACGAAGATTTCCTTCTTGCTATGGAACATGGTATGCCACCAATCTCAGGTCTTGGCTTTGGTGTAGATAGATTAATGGTTCTTCTAACAGGCCAACCATCAATCAGAGACGTTGTATTGTTCCCAATGATGAAGTAATAAATATTTTTAATATAGGAGGTTAAGTATGGGTGTTATAGTGTGCGATTCTGCAAGCGATTTGTGGAAAGACCAAATCCAAGAACTTAATGTCAAGGTTATTAACATTCCATACAGCCTTGACGGAGAAATCCAAACCAAACCATTAACAAACGAAGAAGACCACGACTTGTTTTATGACAAACTAAAACAAGGTGTCGTAGCAAAGACTCAACCAATCAAAAAACTTGTGTTAGAGCAATTCCTTGACGAATTACTTCAAAAAGAAAAAGAAGTATTGTTCATACATATGTCAAGTGCACTTACAACAAGTTATTCAACTTTACAAAAGCTAAAAGACAAATTATCAGTTAAATACCCAGACAGTAGATTATATATAGTAGATAGTTTGCAAGTGTCAATGGGTGAGGGGTTGATTGTGTATCACGCAAGCAAACTTCACAAAAAAGGTATGCCTCTACAAAAGGTGGCCGAAGAGTTGGAAACATTCAAACAACATATCGCTTGCCTTGTTGCAGTTAACGATTTAAGTTATCTAAAACGCGACGCAAAGCTTTCTCAAAGTGTAAAATTCGCTGGTTCACTTCTTGGTGTAAAAGCTCTTTTAAAATGTGATAAATCTGGTAAGCTTTCAAAAGTAGCCGTAGCAAAAGGTTCAAAAACAATCTTAAAAAAGATGGTTGATTACCTTACAACATATGGCGAGAGCGTAGCAGATTTTCCAATTGTAGTTATGCACTCAGCTTGCGAAGAGCAAGCTAAACTTCTAAAACAAGAAGTTGTCAAAGTGGTTGGTGAAGATAGTAATGTTTGGATTCAACCAATAGGTGACACAGTAGGTACTCACTGTGGACCTAATGTCATAGCACTAATTTTTAGAGCAAAATACAGATAAAAAATAAATACCTAAGTTTAATGCTTAGGTATTTTTTATTGTTAAAATGTAATTGTAAAACTGTCGGTCGAAAAAACAAAATAGATTAGCCTTTTATAAAAAGCAACTCTTCAAACTTCCATTGTTTTCTATTCTGGTTGTTTTTATGTTTGTTATAATTTAATAACTATTTGTTACTAATCATTACTCTTAAAGTTTGTGTCGTAACGCTACTAAAAATGCTCTCAATTTAAGGGGAGTAAGAAGGCTTTTGTATGCGTCTTGTTTGCTTTTAAAAACTACACGACCATTTGTTCGGAAAATATCAAAATTTGCTTTAAAAATTTTTATTAAACTTTGGTTGATTTTTTTAAAATTTTCATCACAAATTTTACCTAAATTTTTATAAAAATTTTACCAAATTTTCACAACTTTTTTGCCAACATTTTTGTCTTTACAAAAAATTTTACTTCGCAATTTGTAAAAAAATATTGCCGACCACTTAGTTTTTTGGCCTAAAAACCCCTCCGACCAAATGGTTTATACCTAAAAATACCCCCGACTATATGGTCGAAGGGTATTTTTTGCTATTTTATGTAAATTTAAGATGTTTTCAAAAAAACTTAATCTAAGTACGTATCAAAAACGTCTGGTCGGATAATTTTTTTGTTATCAACAAGCACACCTCTTTTGATGGTATTGTAGCCATATTTTGCTCTAATTTTATCTATGCCTTTGTCCTGTTTTTTCAGGCGTTGGTGCTGTTCAAAATTACTAAACAAATCAAGCTGTCCACACTCATCATCACTAGTCAAAGTACTCACTGCAATTCGTATAGCTCTTATCTTAGTTTGGCGCGTGTTAAAGTTCCAACTTTTGTTAAGTAGCTTAATGCATTCACAGGCAATTTCCTTTGCATTGTTGATAGGGCGAGAGATGGTTTTACTACAACTAAAACTCTTCAATAGGTTGTCTTTTATATCAAAGTTTACACATAGTCCAGCAAGGTTGTGTTCTCTTAATCTATGGCTAACATTTTCTGCAAGGTAATAAATAAGTTGTACAGCTTCTTCATAGTTATCTATGTCTTTTGTTGCAGTAAGTCCGTTGCCAATACTTTTTATTGCTCTAAGATTTTCGTAGTCACTGACTTCGCTATCATCTTTACCTTGTGCAATATCTAATAGTTGTTTTCCACCGACCCCAAAGTAGTGGGTTAGTGTTTGCTCGTTTGTGTTGGCAAGGTCTTTTACGGTTTTAATGTTAAGCTTGTGTAATTGTCCCAGTCTACTTCTTCCGACAAACATCAAGCTCTCAACAGGCAATGGGTATACAACACTCTTATAATTTTCTCTATTAATAACAGTTGTTGCATCTGGCTTTTTTAAGTCGCTACCTAGTTTTGCAAACATCTTACAAAAACTCACCCCAACAGATATAGTAAGACCAATTTCTCTCTTTATATCTTCTCTTATTTTATCAGCAATCTCTTTGCCTGATCCAAACAACTTTGTTGAATGTGTGACATCTAACCAACATTCATCAAGTCCAAAAGGCTCAACAAAGTTTGTGTATCTAAGATATATTTCTCTTACTTGTTTTGAGATTATCGCATACTCATCATGATGTGGGGCAACACATATTAAGTTTGGACACTTCTGTTTTGCTTTCCATATAACTTCGCCAGTTTGTACGCCACACTTTTTTGCAAGCATATTTTTTGCAAGTACAATGCCTGTTCTGTTTTTTGGATTGCCAGTTACAGCAACGGGTTTATCGGCAATCTCTGGGTTTTTCATACACTCAACAGAAGCATAAAAGTTATTAAGGTCACAATGTAATATAACTCTTTCCATTTTATCTATTTACCATTTATATAATTTGAGTTTTATTTTAGAGTAGTTTAGTTAAACATTTATAAAACAAATGTTCTACAATTTAATTATATTATATCTAAAAATTTTTGACAAGTTATCTATCAATTTTTTTTAATAAAAATATTTGACATAAGTTTGTGTGTAGTGTTACAATATTAAAGGTCAAAGAAAGTCAAACTTTCTAAAAAGGTAGAAAATATGCAAAACATAAGCAACATCATTGAACAATTTATTATATCTACCATGGGGGAAGATGATTCCCTTAATCTTTCACGCAATGAGCTTGCACAGTTTTTTAATTGTGCGCCTAGCCAAATAAACTATGTGTTACAAACTAGGTTTAATCTCAATAGAGGCTTTATAGTAGAAAGTCAGCGTGGTGGTGGTGGATATATAAGAGTTTATAAGATAATAGATTATGATAATAGTTATATAAAACATGTTATTGATACAAAATTAGACAAACCGATATCTTTTAAAGATGCTATGTTTATATTAGAAGATTTAAACGAAAAAGATTTTGTATCGCAAGAGCAAGTCAAAACTATTAGTTACGCAATAAGCCCAAAAGCACTTTCAATGCCAGTAAAGTTAGAAGACAATGTGCGTAGTTCTATTTTAAAAAACATCTTAATTAATTTAATTAATAACTAGGAGAAAGTTATGAACAATTTTAAATTTACCGAAAGTACCAACAAAGTTTTAAGAGCATCAAACGATATCGCAATAAAACTTGGCACAAACCGCATAGATAGCGAACATATCTTATATGGTATTTTGTCAGTGCCAACAAGTCTTGCATGTAGAGATTTAAGAAGTATGAACGTAAGCAAAGAAAAGCTTTATACACTATTTATGCAAAATATCGAAGAATACATAAGATTTTCAAACCAAATGGAATTTACTCCGGGTTCAAAAAATATCTTATCAAACTCACAAGAAATAGCTTTGCAATTAGGCCATAACTTTATTAGTGCAGAGCACTTGTTACTTGCAATGTTGTATGACACAAGATGTTATGCTACAAGCATATTATATAACTACTTCAAAGTTGATATTGAATATTTAAGAAACCAACTAACAGAACAGTTGCAAACAGCAAACCTAGAAGACCTTCCACACGAAGATGTTTCAAACAATAGCTTAGAAAAAAGCTCACTACCAGAAAGTTTGTTAGAAATGGGTTATGATATTACACTAAAAGCGCGCCAAGGTAAAATGGACCCAATCATTGGTAGAGATGCCGAAACTGAGCGTATTATAGAAATTTTGTGTAGAAAAACCAAAAATAACCCAATCCTAATAGGTGAAGCTGGTGTAGGTAAAACAGCCGTAGTAGAAGGTTTAGCACAAGCCATTGTAAAAAACCGTGTGCCACAGGTATTAAGAGATAAAGTAATTTACTCACTAGATATCGGTTCACTTATGGCTGGTACAAAGTATAGGGGCGAATTAGAAAAACGCCTAAAAGATGCAATAGAGACAATTATCCAAAATAAAAACATAATTGTCTTTATAGATGAAATACACACCCTTGCCCAAGCCGGTGGTGAAAAGGGTGATGTAAACCCAGCAGATATGTTAAAACCATACCTTGCACGTGGCGAGTTGCAAACAATAGGCGCAACCACAACAGAAGAATATCGTAAGTTTATCGAAAAAGACAAAGCATTAGAAAGACGTTTCCAACCAATAGTAATCAACCCACCAAGTGTAGACGAAACAATCCAAATCTTGCGTGGACTAAAAGATAGTTATGAAGCTTTCCATAAGGTTAAGATTACAGACGAAGCAATAATTGCAGCAGCAAAACTATCAGATAGATATATTATGGATCGTAGTCTTCCAGATAAAGCAATAGACCTTATTGACGAAGCAAGTAGTCGTATGAGAGTAAGTGGCAGTATTATTCCATCAAGCCTAGACGAACTATATAGACAATATAACGAAACACACCAAAACTACCAAGAAGCAACTATCCAACACAATGTAGAACGAGCAAGAATGTTGGAAGCTGAAATAATGAAGAAGTACAAAGAAATACAAGAAGAAGAAAAGCGTCTAAACTTAACAAAACCACAAAGTGAACCAGCAATAGGTGAGAACGAAATAGCCCAAGTCATAGCAAAGTGGACAGGAATACCTGTAACAAAAATAACCGAAACCGAAAAAGAAAAACTAGTAAAACTAGAAGAAATACTACACAAACGTGTCATAGGTCAAAACGAAGCCGTAACAGCAGTAAGCAAGGCCATTAGAAGATCAAGAGTGGGATTGCACGATAGTAAGCGTCCAATAGGCTCTTTCCTTTTCCTAGGTCAAACAGGTGTAGGTAAAACAGAACTATGCAAAGCTGTTGCCGAAGCAATGTTTGATGACGAAAACAATATTATCCGTATAGATATGAGTGAATATATGGAAAGCCACTCAACAGCCAAACTTATAGGAGCGCCTCCTGGATATGTAGGTCACGATGACGGCGGACAACTAACAGAGCAAGTTAGAAGAAAGCCATATTCAGTTGTGTTGTTTGACGAAATAGAAAAAGCTCACCCAGATGTGTTTAATATTTTACTTCAAGTATTAGATGATGGCAGACTTACAGATAGCCAGGGTAGAACAGTTAACTTCAAAAATACTATCATTATTATGACAAGTAACTGTGGCGTGAGCGAACTAAACAACAAAACTTCACTTGGCTTTGGTGATAATATGTATAATCAAGAAGCCCCAGACTATGACCAAATGCGTGAAGTTATTATGACTACCGTTAGACGTAAGTTTAAACCAGAGTTTTTAAACCGTATAGATGTAATAACAGTATTCCACAGTCTAACTTCTGTTGAACTTAGCCAAATCGCCAAGATTATGTTAAACAACCTAAACAAGCGTTTAAGAGAACAAAACATTGAGTTAAAGTTTACAGACACTGCGCTTAACTATATCGTTTCAAAAGGTACTTCAACCGAATACGGCGCGCGTCCATTAAAACGTCTTATCCAACAAGAAGTAGAAGACCCAATCGCAGACGGATTGCTTTCTGGTGAGCTAAACAACTCAGTAGTAATAGTAGATTGTGACGGAAAACATTTAGTTTTTACTAACCAATAACCCTAATCTATTTGATTAAAAAAGTAATGTTTGTTATAATATAATTAGTCCAGAAAGGGAGGGATAATTATGAAAATAGAAATCACTGCAAAAAATTACGAAGTAAGTCAAAAATTAAGAGACATCATCGAAAAGAAAGTTCAAAGATTAGACAAATACTTTGAAGATGACGCAACAGCAAAAGTGCTTTGCAAACAAGAAAACAACATTTTCAAAATTGAGCTTAATGTAAGAAGCAAAGGTCTATTCTACCGTTCAGAAGTAGCTGGTGACAATATGTATGAAAATATTGACTTAGCCCTACCAAAAGTCGAAAGACAAATTGTTAAATACGCTGAAAAATTTAGAGACAAGTTCAGAAAAGGCACAGACTTTAATAATGATTTTGTTTATATCGAACAAGCTCCTGAGCCAAAAGAAGACAAAACAGTTGTTAAAAAGAAAACATACGAACTTGAACCTATCGGTGTAGAAGATGCAAAAATGTTCTTAGAAACACTAGATAATAACTTCTATGTATTCCTAAACAGAGAAACAAACAAAGTTAATGTTTTGTATAGAAGATTAGATGGTAACTTCGGTTTAATTGAAACAATCTATTAAAAATAAAAAACAGTTTAGTTAGTTCTAAACTGTTTTTTTTATTTCAATTATTTTTATAACTGCATATCAATGTAGTTTGACATGGTCTGTTTTGGGCTTTCTGTTGCAACCTTAGAAAAAGATTGTATGCCACTTGTGTTTTCTTTTTTTACAGATAGGGTAATGCGCTCAGCTGTTGTGTTTTGTAACATATCCTTTTTAAACCCTATAAGCATATCTCTTGCAAGACCTCTGTTTCTTTGATTAGGGTCTATACCCATAATCTCCACATGGGCGTGATCTACATCTTGCATAGAGTAGCACAAAAAACCAACTAAGTTGTCTTGGTCAAAAGCAAGCCTGCATACTATATCATCAAGCTCTTGGTCTATGTATGTTATATAATCCCCAAGCAAAGACCCTCTTGACACTACAAAATCATCAAGCCCAGTCTGTCCCATTTTCTTTTCTTGTTTGTGCCAATCGTTTAATGTATCGTTGTATTCTTTGCTATATGGTAAAAATGTTATTTCTCTTTTTGCTTCCATAATTTTATTATAGCACACATTTGTTAAAAAACCAATACACAAATAAAAAAAAGACCATTTTACTGGTCTTTTATTTGTTTAATTATTTTTTAAGTAAACCGTGTCTTGCCATAACTTTTGCAATTATTTCGGCAGCTCTGTCAATTTGTTCTTCTGTTAATGTTGCCATATAGCTTGTTCTTATCATAGCTTCGCCTGCTGGGGCAGCTGGTGTAACAACTGGGTTTACATAAACACCTTCGCTAAATAGTTCGTTACAAATAACAAAAGTAGCTTCGTCGTCATAAGTGTTGATAGGAATAATTGGAGCAACGCTATCACGAATATCGATGCCTTTTTCTTTAAACTTCTTTCTAGCGTAATCAGCAATTTCTAGTACTCTTGCTGGTCTTTGTGGTTCTTTTCTAATAACATCAAGAGCAGCTTGTGCACAAGCAACGTTTGCTGGTGGAAGTGAAGCACTAAAAATAAATGGTCTAGAATTGTGTTGAACATAATGGCAAACTTCTTTGCTAGCAGCCATAAATCCACCAAGAGAAGCAAGGCTTTTTGAGAATGTGCTCATAATAATATCAACTTCGTCTTCAAGGCCAAAGTGAGAAGCAGTACCTCTACCGCCTTTACCGAATACGCCAAATCCGTGAGCATCGTCAACCATAACTCTTGCACCATATTGTTTAGCAAGTCTAACAATTTCTGGTAGGTTACATAAGTCACCACCCATACTAAATACGCCATCAGTAACAATCAATATACCTTTGTCTTGTGGTACAGATTTAAGTTGACGCTCTAAGTCTTCCATGTCGTTGTGATTGTATCTAAGCAATTTTGCAAAACTTAGTCTACATGCATCATAAATACTAGCGTGGTTTTCTTTATCACCAATGATATAGTCGTTTCTTCCTGCAATAGCGCTGATAATTGCTAAATTGCTTTGGAAACCTGTTGAAAAAGTCAAAGCAGCTTCTTTGTTAACGAAGTCTGCAATATCTTGTTCAAGAGTGATGTGTTGTTTAAGTGTTCCGTTCAAAAATCTTGAACCAGAGCAGCCAGAACCGTATTGTTGCAAAGCTTTGATGCCGGCATCAATAACTTCTTCGTTAATAGTTAAACCCAAGTAGTTGTTTGAGCCAAGCATAATAACGCTAGTGCCGTCCATAACAACTTCGGTATCTTGTCTTGTATCTAACGCATGAAAATAAGGATAGATGCCTTTTTCCATAGCTAATTTTGCAGTTTTATAATCTCTACATTTTTGAAATAAATCCATTGATAATCTCCAATATGTTTTATTTATTAAATAACAGTCATAGTATAGCAAAAAATATAAAAAGTTGTCATTAAAATTGACT
>JAZRTN010000133.1:0-3258 GCA_045652045.1 Clostridia bacterium | reverse complement strand
CATTTTATGCTTAAAGAAATTAACCAAACTCCCGAGCTTATAAAACAAGTGTATGAGTTTTATATTAAACCCAACAAAACAATTACAAAATTATATAATGCCCTTAAAGATATCAACGATATTAAGTTTGTTGCCTGTGGTACAGCATATCACTCTGGATTAATGGGGGAAAAGTTTTTTAACAAATATTTACATATAAACACATCAACATATGTGGCAAGCGAGTTTGTGTATGATAATCTTAATATCACCAACAAAACCTTGTGTATCTTTATAAGTCAAAGTGGAGAAACAGCCGATACAATATCAGCACTCAATTACGCAAAATCTAACGGAGCAATATGTGTTTCGCTTACCAATAACACAAACAGCCACCTAGCTCAACTCTCACATTATGTATTACCAATACTTGCAGGAGTAGAAGTGGCCGTAGCATCAACAAAAGCATACAACTGTCAGTGTATGTGTCTATATTTATTGGCACTTATTTTTTCTAATCAAGACCTATCAAAAATCAGTTCTCAAATTAACTCTCTCAGCCTTAGTCTAAAAAATTCAAACCCATCACTAGTAATTGACCTTGCCAAAAAAGTAAAAAATTATAAACAAGTATTTTTTATAGGTAGGGGTATAGACTATGTCACAAGTTTAGAGTCAAGTCTAAAACTTAAAGAAATCACCTATATTAATAGTATAGCCTGTCAATCTGGCGAACTAAAACACGGCACGCTTGCGTTAATTGACAAAAAGAGTTTGGTTATAGTTAATATTACCGTGCCGAGCCTTAAAGAAAAGAGTATCAACGCTTTGTATGAAATTAAGGCAAGGGGCGCACAAGTTGTGGTATTAAGCCCATTTGTAGAAATAAAAAATATGCTAGGTAGTAAAGATATTTTTATAGATTTAAACAACTTGTCTCAAGACTACGCCCATCATTTATCTGTTAGTTTAATGCAAAGATTATCTTATTATGTAAGTGTGTTTAAAGGTATTAATCCAGATAAACCACGCAACCTGGCAAAGTCAGTAACTGTCGAATAATAAAAAATATAAATAATTACTTTTGTATTTGTTGCCAAAAAGTTTTTTTGTTAGTACAATAACAAAAAAAAGGAAGGTCATTATGTCAAAAACACCTAATAGAGAAGAAGTTGCCGAACAGTATAAATGGGACTTAACGCCATATTGCGTTTCAAACGAACAATGGAAAAAAGAATATGATGATATAGTTAAACAAATACCACTTTTGCAAAAGTATAATGGTAAATTAACCAACAAACAAAGTATATTAGAATATTTTGAACTTCTATGTAGTGTCGACGAAAAGCTATCAACACTTGCCGTTTATGCATCTTGTCGTAGAGATGAAGATGTAACAAACCCAGAATATCAACAAATGTTAGGTCTTATAGAAAATGCGTCTGTTGAGTTTTCAGTTAGCACATCATTTTCTCAACCACAACTTAGTGCACTTAGTGACCAAACTTTAACAGAATTAATGCAAGACCCAGAATTAAAAGATTATAATAGAGCGTTAGAATCTATATTAAAAAACAAAAAACATATCTTATCTGAACAAGAAGAGTTGATAATGGGTGGGGTTGGAGCGTTTTCACGTGGTTTTAGTAAGAATTTTACAAACTTCGAAAACGGCGACTTAAAGTTTAAAAAGGTTAAAGATAAAGATGGTAAGACCTATCCTATGAGCATTGTTCATGCGTCAGATTATTTAAGAAACGAAGATAGAGTTTTAAGAAAAAACGCCTATAACGAACTTAAAGGCGCATATGGTAGATATAACAACTTTTTATATTCAAATTACCTTAGCAATATTAAATCAACTTGTTTTTATGCAAAAACTTATCATTATGATTCAGCTTTGGATCAAGCGCTAAAAAACGAAGAAGTAACAAAACAAGTTTATGACAATCTTATTGCAAGCGTAAATAAGCATCTTCAAGTAGACTACGACTATTTTGAAGCAAAACGCAAAGTTATGGGTATAGACAAATTTGCTATATATGATATTTATTACAACCCAATCCAAAAACCTTTTGCAAAAATCAACTATAACGAAGCCGTAGAGCTTGTTATAAAAGTGGGCGAAGTTTTAGGTGAAGAATATTGCAATGTTTTGAAAAACCTTTTAACATCACGTTGTGTAGATGTTTTGCCAAACCAAAACAAGCGTAGTGGAGCATACTCAACAGGAGCATATAATAAGCCACCATTAGTTTTGTTAAACTATGGGAATAAATATGATGATGTATCAACATTAGCTCACGAAATGGGTCACTCTATGCATACATATTTGTCTAACAAAAACCAACCTTATGCAAAATCAGACTATACTATTTTCTTAGCTGAAATAGCAAGTACAGTTAACGAATGCATACTTAACAGAATTATGTTAAACAATGCTAAAACAGACAAAGAAAAGCTTTATTATATTAATGAGTTTTTATCTACATTTCATGCAACAGTATTCCGTCAAACTATGTTTGCCGAGTACGAACAAACAATGCATAATTTATACGAAACAAACCAGCCTTTGTCAGCTCAAGACTTTAATAATATTTACTATGACCTTGTCAAAAAATATTTTGGTCCACAAGTAGATTGTCCAGAAAGTGTAAAATATGAGTGGAGTTGTATACCACATTTTTATAGAGATTTCTATGTGTACAAATACGCAACCGGCCTAATCAGTGCAATTGCTATCGTTAATAATATTTTAAAAGAGGGTAATATGGCACGAGATAGATATATCAAATTTTTATCAAGTGGCTCATGTAGTGACCCAATAACAATCTTAAAGCTAGCAGGTGTAGATTTAGAAGACCCAAAAACTTTTGACACTGCATTTGAGTATGTGAAAGACTATATTGCCTTACAAAACGAAATTTTATCTAAACAAAAAAACTAGGAATTATTCCTAGTTTTTTTATTTGTTATTTAGGTTCTTTAAAGTTTGCAACACTCTCAATGCTTTGTAGTTCAAATCTATATTCCTGTGTTACATTAGGGTATTTAACTTTGTCTACCTTGCTAGCAAACATATCATAAGGTCTTACATATCTTAAACAACTGCCATATAGTGCCCTATATAAGACAAGTTTTTCTTTTGTTTCTGAGTGATAAACAATGTCTTCAACTAAATATAAATCGCCTTTAAAGTGTCTATAAATTTTTCCAGGTATTATTTGCATAATTTCCTCCAAGATATTAATCTACAAATAGATTATCACAAAACAATTC
>JAZRTN010000132.1:0-2676 GCA_045652045.1 Clostridia bacterium | reverse complement strand
GTAAGCACAATTCAGAATTAAACATTTTAAGCTTTATCTTAGGTGGTGGTATGAGTTCAAGGCTTTTTCAAACTATTAGAGAAAAGTATGGTTATGTTTATAGCATAAACGCTTTGCCAGAATTATACGATATTGGTGGTGTAGTTACTATTAACCTAGCAACAAATCACCAAAACCAAAAAGACGCCGTAGAAAAAATAAACGAAGTTATTTTAGACTTAGTCAAAAACGGCATAACAGAAGAAGAACTTACAAGAGCTAAGACTTTTTGCAAGAGTATGATAGTTATGTCAAGTGAGACAACTATCAATATTGCACGACATAATGTTGCAAATATGATTATTTACAATAAATATCGTAGCCTAGATACTAAGCTTAACAACTTAAACAAAGTTCAATTAGCTGATATAAACGCCCTAATTTCAGACATTTTTGAAACCAAGCATATTTGTGGGGCAGTTGTTTCGGACAAACCAGATAAAACACTTTTTGATATGTTTGCAAATTAAATCAACTTACAACTTAAAACCCTTGTTGTTTTTACTACAAAACAACCTAAAATTTAATTAAAAAAATTAAAGACTGCTTTTGATATGGGTAGTCTTTTTTTTATAAAAATTTTTAGTTTAGTACAAAATTGTTTGTATTTATTTTGACTAGTATGTTATACTTTATCTAGTTAATATATTATATATATAATTTAATGCGGGGGTAAATTGTGGCAGCTTATCACAATACTAATCGTAAAAAGTCAAAGCAACAAATCAATCGTGCCATTGGTATTAGTTTGATATGTGTTTCTGTTTTGATGATATTGTTTACGACAACTAATTGGTTATATTTTATCAAAAGCTTCTTTTTGGGAACGTTTGGTGTAATGTGCTATCCAATTTTTGCTATAAACATTTTTATAGGGTTAGGCTATATTACAAATCGTAAGTTTATGTATTCGTTTAAGTATATTGCTTATATATTTTGTGCATTTTTATGTGTGATAGCCATTTTGCATATTGCCGTTACTACCAAATTAAATGATGCTAATTACCTTGCGTACCTTGGTGCTTGTTATAAAGCTAAGTTTACAGCAGGTGGTTTAGTTATAGGTATTATTACTTATCCTATCACAGGTCTATTAAATGATGCAGCGGGTTATGTACTGTTTTCTATCATACTTGTAATTTTAGTAGCCTTGATTATAGATTACCTATATGCATACAAACAATTTGCAAGACTACACAAGACCGCATCAAGAGAGACTGATGAAGAAGAATCAGAAGAAATTGAACTTCCTACATCAACTATTCCAATCAGTCAAGAAAATATTTATTTTACACAAGAAGAGCCTCAAACATATGACTATATAGAAGAAGCTCCACAACCACAACAAATAAAAGAACCAGAGCAGACAATAACTGCTTCTGATATAGCTCGTAAGAGATTAGGCTTAGACAAAGCGAAAGAACCAGAAAACAAGTCAGAGATGACATCTGAACAAAAACGTGCTTATATTTTAAGAGAAGATGATGACGATTATAGAAACGAGCGCACCTATCAAGAAGACAAGTCAATTACCAATTGGTTAACAAGAGACTATGACAAAAAAGAGCCTGAACAAACAAGGCCTCCAAAATATGTAAACAGCGAAGAATCGACTCAAAGACAAACTCAATCTCAAAAACGTCAAGATTCTCACAATCGTTCAAGAGAGTATATAAACAGTCTGTATGGTGCTCACTCAAACCAAAACCCAATAATTAATGCAGATAGTTACAAATCTGGCCAATCATTAAAAATACAACCAGAGCCAACTAATAACTTTAATAATAACAATCGCATTATTTCTAGTGTTGAAGATTTCTCTAACCCAAGTGTTATAACAGAAACTAAGTTAGAACCAAAGCAAACGCAAATAATTAATCCTCAACCTATTGAACCAATCAAAACTCAAAACTTTGAATTTAAAACACAAAACAACCTTCAAAATATTCAAGATGAAGACGAAAGGGCATTTAGAAAAGCCGCAATCGAAGCAATAACAGTTGAGCCTGAAATCAAACCAATGCCAATTATAAAAAGTGTTGAAGAAGAGCCTGAAATAAAAAAGGTTAGCCCACTAAACCCAATTAATTTAAAATCTGAACCAGAAGTTGTAGAGCTTAACCTAAACCAACCAGAGCCAATTATTACTTCAATTGATGAAACTGAAAATATAGAAACAAAAACAAACATTAATAATTCGCTTAATACTACATTTAATTTGCCTAGCAGTTTCAAAAAACCACAAGATATTCAAAAAGAAAAATACGAGCAAACAATGATGATGGAAGCTGAGAAGCCTAAAAAACCAGCTGCTCCTAAATATCGCAAGCCATCTAATTATGTTAGACCTCCGTATGACTTATTAACAACAGTATCTACAAACCCTGACAACTTTGCAGAAGAGCAACAACAACGTATAGCAATATTAGAAAGTAAGCTTGAAGAGTTTAATATTCCTGCCAAAGTTATTGCAGTGCGCAGAGGTTCAGCAGTTACTAGATACGAACTTCAAATGCCTGTTGGCATTGCTGTTAAAAAAATTTTTGCTCACTCAGATGATATTGCTATGGCTCTTGCAGCCAATGGTGATATACGTATCGAAGCACCAATAAGAGGTAAGAGTGCAGTAGGTATAGA
>JAZRTN010000131.1:0-8512 GCA_045652045.1 Clostridia bacterium | reverse complement strand
CTGGCTGAAAAAGCTCCGTATCCGGATGGCCTCCATCTGATTTACGAGTCGTTCTGGCCGGGTGACCTCCCGGGTGACCCCCGTCTGAATGACATTGAGACCGCCAAGAAGAGTGTAGAGTTTATCAAAAAGGTTATTACGATCGACTGATTCCATAGGAAGGAGAATTATTATGGCGAAAGCAAAAAAGTCTCAAAAAATTTCCACTAGCAATATTGTATTTGCAGGGGTTGCGTTTGTATTAATTATATTAAGTTTTGTAGGTTTGTTTTTAACATTTTTAACAAAAGATATGGGTAAATATCTAGACCCAATCAACATTGGTTTATTTGATTTTGCAGATGGAGATGGTAGCAAACCACTTGGTGTATGTTGCATACTATTTGCAATTATTACATTAATTTTGATGGTAGCAACATTTGTTCTTACTTGCTTAAAGTTTACAAAAGTAAAAATCAACAGTTTGTTTGAAAAACTAGTTTGCATTATTACTGCACTATTTGCAGTTATTACTCTTGTATTAATCTTAGGTTTCCGTACAGACATTAGCAAAATCTTCACCGAAGCTAATATCGAAGGTTACCTACTTGGCGCAGGCGCATACCTGTTTACTATTCCAGCAATAGTTCAAGGTATTGTTTGTGTATTTAACAAATAGTAAACTTTGCAATTTATTAAATTAAGTACTAAAAAGAGTTGAGGATATGTTGTCTCAGCTCTTTTTAAAATTAACATAGAGGTGTTTTATGAAGATAGCAACTTGGAACATCAGTGCAGGTATTAATCCTAATAATTATGTAGGTGAATTTTTTGATAAATCAAAAGAATCTAACATTGATGATAGATGTCTTAGAGACATTGCAAGAACAATTGTTGACAACGAAATAGATGTTATTGCTTTGCAAGAAGTTGTCACGACTGAAAGTTTTAAGTATATGCAAAACCTAAGCAAACTTACAGGTTATAAGCATTTTGTAAGTTTTGAAAATAGCCCTTGTCACTTGATAGAAAACGCCAACTTTGGGGTAGCAATTCTGTCTAAATACCCATTAGAGATTATAAAAAAACAATTTTTTGAAAACCCACACTTAACTAAACAAACCCAAAAAGGTTTGTATCATACTCATGATAAAGGTTACTTGGCCGTAAAAGTTATGTTAGACAAACCTTTTGTTATGACCAATGCAAGTTTGCTACCATTTCATAGGTTTGATTATAACATTGTTGACTTTAAGCATTTATTTGAAGAATTTCAAGATTTCGTCATTAACAACAACGCTTACGCTCTTGGCGATTATAATGCAATACAAGGCAAAACAAACTTACAAAAAGTCTTTGATAAAATAGACAAAGAGTACGAATTTTTGTTTGATGAAGTCACAACCACTGACAATAAAAAATGTGATAATATTTTGCTTCCAAAAAGCGTACAAGTAATAGATAAATATATAGTTAAAAATATAGACATATCTGACCACTTTTTGTGTGTAGTAGAGATTTAAAGTAGTAAAACTGCTATTTTTGTAATAGTTGATTTGCTCTTAAACAGTATATTTGTTATAATATATACGTCTTATAAAAACAATAGGAGATTTTATGAAAGTAGTTATAATTGGTAGTGGTAAAGTAGGTCGTAGTTTGATAAAGTATTTGTCTAACGAAAACCACGACATAACCATTATTGATAACAATAAAGAAGCATTAGAAATGGCTACTAATGTTTTTGATGTACAAGGCATTTTGGCTAATGGTACAATCAAAAAGGTACAAACAGAAGCTGGTGTACCAAAAGCAGATATGGTAATAGCTGTTACTGACAAAGACGAACTTAATATGGTGTGCTGTGCCACAGCAAAAAATCTTGGCGCAAAGTGTACAATAGCAAGAGTTAGAGATACAGATTATATGAGTGACTATGAGTTTTTAAAAGAAACTCTTAATATCGACTATATCGTTAACCCAGAGCAATCAGCAGCAGAAGAAATTTATAATATTTTAAGGTTTCCGTCTGCACTTAAAGTACATAGTTTTGAAAAAGGCAAAGTTATTGCAGTAGAACTTTTAGTTCCAGAAGATTGTATTCTTTGTGGTTTAGCACTAAAAGATTTAGACACTAAGTTTAGCGAAAAAGTAATTATTTCTTCTGTATTAAGAGGTGAAGAAGTTGTTATTCCTGATGGCGAATTTGCCCTTCAAGCAGGAGACAGAATAAACGTTGTTGCAAATCCTGCAAGACTAAGAGTTTTCTTTAAAGAAGCAGACATATTTAATAAGCGTGCAAAAAATGTACTTATTATCGGTGGTAGCCGTATTAGTTTTTATCTATCAAAACTTCTTGTCGAAGATGGTATTAGAGTAAAAATTATCGAAAAAACCGAAAAGCGTTGCAAGGAACTCCTAGAAACATTAGACAAAGTAGAAATTATCCACGCAGACGGGGCACATAAAAACGTTTTAGATGAAGAAAACATCTCTTCATATGATGCTTGTATTGGTCTTACTAACTTAGACGAACAAAATATAGTTATATCTTTATACGCAAAATCAAAACTTGTTGATACAGTTATTAGTAAAGTAAGTACTCAAACATTTATCGAAATATTAGATGATATTGACCTAAACACTTATATCTCACCAAAAGAAGTTGTTGCTAACCAAATCGTGTTGTATTCTAGATCTATAAGAGCTACAACCGAACAAAGCCCAGTTTCTTTGTATAAAACTCTTGATGACAAAGCAGAGCTTCTTGAATATAATGTTGGCGAAGATGAAGATTTTGTAGGCAAGGCTATCAATCAACTTAAATTAAAAGATGATATCATTGTTGCAAGTATAATAAGAAAAGGCCAAGTTGTTATACCATCTGGCAAGGAAGTCCTTTGCGAAAAAGACAGCATTATAGTTTCTGCAACAGGCAAAGTAATTAAGAAAGTTGAGGATATTTTAAAGTAATATGAATTACAAAATGGTCTTTTATATGATAGGCACCATTTTCAAATTCCTAGCCGTGGCAATGTTATTTCCACTATTTGTCAGTCTAGGTTTTGGCGAAAGTGTGTTGCCTTTTGTATATACATTAGTTATATTTTTAGGGCTGGGTTTTATCATAGCGCCTAAATCTCCAAAAGATAGAACAATGTACGCAAAGGAAGGCGTAGTTGTTGTGTGTATTGGCTGGATTTGTGTTTCTTTGATAGGCTGCTTGCCTTATATATTTAGTGGCGAAATACCTTATTTTGTAGATGCATTGTTTGAAACCGTCTCTGGTTTTACTACAACAGGTAGCAGCGTTGTAAACAATGTAGAAATTTTGTCAAAAGGGATTTTGTTTTGGCGTGCGTTTACTCACTTTTTAGGTGGTATGGGTATACTTTTAATAGTCCTTGCCATTATGCCAAAGAGCGAAGGAGCAATGCACGTACTTAAAGCAGAATCTGCTGGACCTAAGGTAGAAAAGCTTACTTCAAAAATTAGATATACAGCACTTATTCTTTATGCAATTTATCTTGTGTTGATGCTTGTGTACTTTGTGTTTTTACTATGTGGTGGGGTTGGCTGGTTTGATGCGTTGACTCTATCATTTAGCGTTGCAGGTACTGGTGGTTTTACTAACTATAATAATGGCATATTGCACTTTGGTAGTTTGTATGTAGAGATTGTTACAACTGTGTTTATGGCTCTGTTTGCTGTTAACTTTGCAGTATATTTTCTAATTATTACTGGCAGATTTATGCAAGTGTTAAGAAATGAAGAGTTAAGAACTTTTATTATAATAATATTTGTTTCTATACTATTTATTTCTTTAAATATTATGAATCAAGTTGGTGGATTTGGCGAAGCGCTTAGACAATCTTCAATAAATGTACTTGCTTTGATGTCTACAACGGGTATATCTTCGTATAACTTTGCGCTATGGCCGGCATTTTCGCAAGTATTGATTGTTATACTTACAATGCTTGGTGGTTGTGCAGGTTCTACTGCCGGTGGATACAAAATCACAAGACTTGTTAGTTTGTCAAAAATCAGTATGTTCAAACTAAAATCTTCAATCAATCCACGTAGTATGGCTGCTTTAAAAATTGAAGGCAAAACACAAGATGACAATTACATAGGCAACATAATGTTTTATACAGTTATTTACTTTATGATAATTTGTCTATCTACACTTATTATGTCTATTGATCCTGCAACCGACATTACAACATCGCTTACAACAAGCCTATTTAGTTTTAATAACGTAGGTATGGGCTTGGGTAATGTAGGTGGTGTAAATGTTATTGCAGCTGCATCTGGTTTTTCAAAAATTTTCTTATCATTTATTATGCTAGTTGGTCGTTTAGAAATAATACCTTTATTTATAATATTTGCGCCTAGCACTTGGCGTCGTAGATATGCTTAATAAAAAACTACTCTAAAAAATAGAGTAGTTTTTTTTGTTTAAAAATTATGTTTTATTAAAATAATGTTTTTGTATATTTAAGAGCCTTTTTAACCTCTGGGTTAAATGTGGCAAGAGTAACCCTAACTTTTGGGTCTTTGCAAGTTTTATAATAAACAGGCACTCCACACTCATGACAAAGTATACTACCAGGAAGATAATCCCAAATATTATCACAGTATAATATAAATGAACCGTATTTTCCACTAGCAACTTGTGTATAACTAAAACAAGCACTACCAATAGCACGGGCTTTTAGAGTGGTTTTGCTAAGTATATCAAAGTCTTGTATAGCAGCAGGGGTAGCAGCAGAAATATAATCTATCATAGCCATATGTTCACTTGCTGGTTGAGATGCTACTTGTGGCATAAGCTTTTCATTAAGATAAGCACCTTGTCCTATTACTGCATAATAAAATTCATTAAGAGTAGGTAAATACATTACACAAAACTCTGGTTTGTTATCAACCATAAACGCAAGTTGTATACCCCATAGTCCAATGTCAAATGCAAAGTTAAGTGTGCCATCAATTGGGTCAATAGCCCAGCTTCTTTGTTTAGGGATATTGGTAGGGTTATTTTCTTCGCTAATAATTGTGTCATTAGGGTAACTATTTTTTATTGCGTCAATAAGGTATTGTTCGCACATTACGTCCAGGTTAGTTACAAGGTCTTGTTTGCCTTTTACTTTAACGTCCATTGGGTTTTTTAATATAACTTTTGTATAAGCATTTTTAACTGCCTTTTTTGCAAGGCAAAGTTCTTTGTAATAAGCGTATTTTTTAGAAACCATCTCTTTCTCCTTGAAACTTACATATATTATAATTTGTTTAGTTGATTTTTACAAACAAATAAACTCTATTAATATTTTTTTATTCACGCAAAAATCAAGTAAAGTTGACAATAGATAATGTTAGTGATATCATATTATAGTAAACAAATGTGTTTCACATAGAAGGAAATAACAAAATTGGAAAAATTTATTAAAAATGTTTTTAGTTTTAGTTCGACTATTTCTGAACAAGACTGGTTATTTAACTGGAAGCATCTTATAATTGTTTTTAGCGTTATGGCCTTTGTAATATTCTTTTGTATGTTATATTATCGCAAAAGAAAGCTTAGACAAAAAATATTTCTAATACTTTCTGGCGTGTTTATGCTTTTGTTAGAAGGTTCAAGACTGCTTTGGAATGCTCTTGTACTTAAAGACGCAGGTATAAAACTTACTTTTTGGAATGTTACAAGCTTAGACCTATTCTCAATTTCTGTATGGTTCTCAGCAATATTCTTGTTCTTTGCAGTAGGGTTAGGCCCAAAGAAGAGATTAAGTCAACTTATGTTTAACTTTATCTTTACCGTTACTGCAATAGTTGCAATTATTGATATTGTATATCCAATAGGCTTGCAAGAAACAGTGCATATGTATCACTTTGCAAACTTGCAATACCTTGTAAGTAGAGCATTAGTATTGCTTGTAGCTTTATTCCTAGGCTGTACAGATTGGTTAGACAATAGCCTTGATGATATCTGGATGGCAATACTTAACCTTATCTTTATGATTGGCCTTGGTGTTGGATTGTATTATCTAAGTGATAAACTTATAGATGTCATTTATATTCAAGAATGCCCATGGCTAACTATGGCTGGTATCAATGTAGAATCTCCTTGGCATATGCTTATTGTTGGACTGTTCTTCTTTGGTATGCAAGTTATCATATACTTACCATTTGACATTTATCGAAAAATCAAATACAAAACTTGGAAGCCAGCAAAATTCTAAAATAAAAAATATTAAAACAAAAGAGTTAGGGTTGTCCCTAACTTTTTTTATTTTAAATAGGGTAATTTCTGACAAACCGACTTGTTTTGATTGAATTAATTTTTTTAATTTGTTAATATATTTGGGTAAAGAGTTTACAAAGGAATTTATTATGCAATTACGATATTTAAATTTTTACAAAATTATATCTCAGTTTGCCTCTAACATTACGGGCGCATTTATCGCTTTGATTATCTTTGAAACAACAGGCAAAGTAGGCTATGCGTTTGCTTTTGTTGTAAGCGAATTATTGCTGAGAGTTTTGTTCAATATTATGTTTAGAAAAATCTACTATAAGTATCCACAAATTATATTGTTGCTTAGAGTAGTACCTATACTTGCGTATAGTTTAAGTATTTTCTTGATTGATGTTGATATAGTTTTAGGTGTAGTGCTTGTTGGTATATTCTTTGCATTGCAAGTTTCTTTTAAAGAAATGCCTATGGAAATTGTACTAAATTACAGTTCCGGCACACAAGAAACAAAAGGTAGTAGTATGGGTATAACTAGACTGCTAGAACAATTAGGCTTGCTTGCAGCTTTAATAATGGGTGGATTGTTTTTAGATCACCTTCCAAAATGGATTGTAATTGTTATTTCAATAGTAGCTTACCTTATCGCTGTTATACCTTTAATAATTTATTATGTTAAAGAACGTAAAAATCCAACCTTCAATAAAGACACTGTTTCAAATGCGCTTGATGCGTTTAAAGATAGTAGAGTTAAAAACTTCCAAAAACACGATATTCGTCGTAAACTATTTAGAACATATGGCGTAACTTATGCATTAGTTTCTGCAATTGATGCTTGCATAACAATATTCTTAATTTACTTATTTGATAAAACACAAGGTGCAGGTTATTCATATGCCGGCTATATCCAAGCAGCATATTATACAATGTATGGTATAGGTTATATTATGCAAGCTAAACTTAATGAGAAGAAAGACCTTACCGTTATGTGTTTAGTATGTGGATTAATTGACGCAGCAATTATATGTACATTACCTTTTGTAGTAAACTACATTGGTATTGTTATTGGATTGTTTGGATTACTTGGTTTTACTTATGCAGCACTTCCTACATTTATGTATTCAAGAGCACTGCAAAGAGCAAGAATTATGGGCGTGTCAAATCAAATGCTATTTGCAAGAACAATGGGCTATCAACTTGGCGCAGCTGTGCCATACCTATTCTGTTGTTTTTGTCCACTTATTACAGGCTTCTTTGTAATGGCAGCATTGCACGGAGCAAGTGGTATAGTCATACCTTTTAATGAAGAGCATAATAGAGAAAGATTAGTTGACTATCTTCAAAACAACCGTATGTATTAAAATATAAAGACTGTTTTTTTAGACAGTCTTTTTTTATAGAAAAAATAAACTTTACAACTAAGCTAAAATATTTTACAATAGCATTGTAAAAGGAAAACATTATGAACAAACCTAAAATGTTACTACACAGTTGTTGTGGTCCTTGTAGCACAAGTGTTATACAAAGACTAGTGCAAGACTATGAAATAACAGTGTATTATTTTAATCCTAATATTTACCCGAACGACGAGTTCGAAAAAAGACAAAACGAGCAAGAAAGATTTATAAGAGAATATACAACTGGTGTTAAGTTTATAAAATGCAACTGGCAAAATGAGTCGTATGAAAATTTGATACAAGGCCTTGAAGCTTGTCCAGAAGGTGGGGATAGATGTACAAAGTGTTTTTGGTTAAGACTAGAAAATACAGCGCAAAAATGTAAGGAACTTGGCTATGATATTTTTGCTACAACACTTAGTGTAAGTCCTCACAAAAATGCAAAATTGATTAACGAGATAGGTCTTAACTTAAAAGAAAAATATGGTGTAGATTATCTTGTGAGTGACTTCAAAAAACAAGATGGATACCTTAATAGTATAAGATTATCTAAACAGTATAATTTGTATCGTCAAAACTATTGTGGTTGCAAATATTCTATGCACGACTAATAATTCGGAAAAACTCTATATCTCCCTAACTTAGGGGAATGTAGCGATTTTTATATTAAATAAATAAAAACCTGACTAATAAGTCGGGTTTTCGTGTTTTTAAGGGGTGTTTTTTATATAAAATTATACACAAACTCAATTAAATAATCAAAAAATAAAAAAGACAATCTAATTTAAGACTGTCTTTTTTTGTTACTATTTTTCGTTTGAAGCTTGTTGTTTTGCGTCTCTAGTTTCTTTTTCTAATTTAGGAGAAACTGTCTTGTTGTTGATGG
>JAZRTN010000130.1:0-2328 GCA_045652045.1 Clostridia bacterium | reverse complement strand
TATTTTTTTACAATCTTTAAGATTAAAGCCTAAATCAAGTAATATATTAACAGCTACATCTATGTGAAGTTTATTAAAAGCATCATCATATTCTAGTATGTTTTGTATGCTTTTAAAATTTGCTTCTGCCTTAGAGTCTTTATTTAGCCTACTTGTAAGTAGTTTGTCTTGGCAAATGTCCCTTAGTTTTTGTATTGTCATTGTTGCTGACCCCCTGTTGGAGTTTGTGGAGTAGCCGCTTCTAAATTATTACCATTTTTATCACACTCATATTTTTTGCCAGTAATCTTTTCTGTTCTTTCGTAGTGGTCGACATTTACTGGTTTTTGGCAGTTGTCATATACAAGTTTTTCATCTTCTGGAGGGTAAGGAGTTATTGTTAGAGCACCTTCTTGTATCATGTTGATTGTTGCTACACGATTTTGTTGGTTTACATATTCTTGTGAATCAATTTTTGCTCTAACATGCTCAATGTCAACATTTGGTGTAACAGTTTTATCTTTGATAGAAAAATCGTATATTTGCAAACTATCAAAATTCTCATAACCCCTATCATCAACGTAACCTTGTGGGTTATACAATATCAATACTTTAAATTCGCCAGTTTCTTTGTCTTTTACAAATGACATTTCAAAGTTTTGAAGAGGTCCACTTTTGCCACATTCTTCACGAGTAAATAAAGAATGTTTAAGTTTGATAAGATAGTTTAGAGAGTGAACTGAATATGGTGGAGTTTTTTGTAACAATTCCATAAACATATCAAAACGCTCTTGCAAAGGCAACTTAACTAAATCATCGCCCTTATTAAATATGTATTGATAAACTGCCTTGTCAAAGTCAGAAGTGTTTTCTCTAATAACTTCATCTGCTACATCATTAAAGTGGTTGCAAGCAGCTTGTCTATCTTCTATATTGTCTGTTATTATTTCCCAACCATACAACTCAGGTATGCCATATTTAGATTCGGTAAGGTCGCAGTTATTTATAACTCCGTATGTTGAGTCTACGCTATAATATACGCCATCTATCGTAAACTCTAATGGTTCGTGAGCAGAAGAAATTCTGTCATGTTTTATAAACCACGCTTCTGGAAAGGCTGTTTCCTCACATACACCTGAGTCAATTAGCAATTGAGCAAAGATTATGTTAAATGTAAAGCAAACAACATCTTTGTTTTCTCTGCCATCAATCTTTTGCAAGTTTTCTGGATCTCTAAACCAAGGTTTAACTTCTTGTTCGTTTATAAGATAATCCATAGAATAGTCTAACTTTTGGCAAAGTCTAGCATAGATAGTAAGCGCTGTTTTTAGTTTAGAAGAATCTTCTGGAATATCTGCTAAAATATCTTGTCTTAGTGTGTCGTTAATTTTAAACATTTTTCCCCTCTATAATTACATTTTACAAAAAAATAATTACAGTGTCAATATGCACTTTGGCTAGTTTAATAGAGATAAAATAGCTTTTGTGTATATTTGTTTGGCTTTGTCGTAAGTTTGAGTAGAAAAAGTAGAAAACTTTTCCATCATAATGCCGCTATTTACTTCGAGCACTTTATATGTGTTGTCTAACAAAACTATGTCAACCGAAACAAATTTTGCCTTTAATATCTTAGTGGCACTTTTTGCAATTTTAGTCAAAATAGTTTTTGTTTTATTATCTAGATTTAACTTTGCACTTGCGCCATAGTATAAGTTGTGCTTCCAGTTAAGAGTCATTACTTCACCTTTTTTAGGGACGTAGTTTAGTTTAATAGTTTTGCTTGGTTTAATTTTATAAGGCAATTCATTAAGTAGATTTTTTATACTTGATTTGCCGTTACCTGTTACGCTTGGTCTTACTTTTTCGTAGATAAGTTCTACATTACTATCACACATAATACAGCGATATTCCTTTTGAATATCAACATATGGACTTACGCAAATAAATTTAGTGTGTTTAAGAAGCTTCTTTAAAGCTTGTTTTAGTTGTATCTTATTACTTACTTTGTAAACCAACTTTCCACCAGAGCCAGTGTTGTTTTTTAAAACAATGATTTTGTGAGCATTAAGCAGTTTTAACATTTCTGTATAAAGCTCGCTAAACTTAGTATGCTTGTATCTCATAAAAAAGTTGTGTTCAACACTAGCTACGCCGTTATTTGATAATACTTGATAGGTAGCCGCTTTATCATTGCAAATACTAAGGGTGGTTGCTGAGTTGTTTTCAAACTTATAACCATATATATATGTTGACTTTTTGTTTTTTTCTAACTGCATTATCCAGCTTTCTGTAAATTCTTTTAAGTCAATGTCGTTTTCTTGTCAAATTTCTCGTACTATTTTAACTAGT
>JAZRTN010000129.1:0-7445 GCA_045652045.1 Clostridia bacterium | reverse complement strand
TAATTTATTTCCATCTGAATAATTAAAAAATTCTTTTGATTTCTCGTAATTTATGATTTTTGTCAAATCCATATTTTTTCTCCTATATTTAAAATATAACCGTACTTATAAATTTTCAACTATTTTTAGTTAATTTTTAGAAGTTAAGTCGTTTATATTTCCAGTTGATGGCAATTCTTTTTTAATATATTCCCCTTTAAGCCAATAACATTTCCAAGCTTTGGCTTGTTCTTTTGTTTTTAACACCCAATATTCGTTATCAATAATTTTAAGAGCTGTACAACTTTCAAAAGCTAAGGCAACACCTTTTGTTGTCTTCATCATTCTTTTTAAATCTTCTTGCCTTGCACTTTCGTTATCGTAGTGTGGACAATACAATGCAGGAATAAAGCCAAGCCCAGTTACTTTTATTAACTTAGTCGAATTGCTTGTAAACTTACGAGAATCACTGTTGCCAAAATTATGCCAACAAATTGCTCCGGCACTAACCCCACATAAAATTGTTCCATTTTCCCCAGCCGAGCGCAACATTTTGTCAATATGATATTTTCTTAAAATGTTCATCAGTCTTAATGTGTTTCCACCACCAACATAAATAATATTTGCTTCGGTTATTTTCTTATTAACAAAATCAATATCCTGCAAATCTTTTTCTCTTAAATGTTCGCACTTACAACCAAGGTTAGTAAAATTTTTACAAATAATATTGTAATAGCTTTCTGCACCCTCAACCGATTTTTGAGTAAAAGCAATAAACAAAAGGGTTGGGTTTTTCTTTCCAGTCATTTTTACAATTTCTTCATCAAATTTCTTTATCTCATAGGGTTTTCCTGGACGGCCATTTTCTCCGCCACCCATTGCCAATATTCTCATACAATTTTCTCCTACAAATTTAATATAACATAAAAACAAAAAAAATGTATACATTTCTGCATACATCTTTTAATCTTATACAATTATACTAAATTATATTTTGTCTTGACTGTTTATTAATATTAAGCACAATGCCTATTGCTGCCATAAATACTATAAGGCTTGTTGACCCTGAACTAATAAAAGGTAGTGGAAGCCCCGTTGGTGGGATACTTCCTGTTACTACTGCGATATTAACTAAGGTTTGAATTGATATTAATGCAGTGATGCCTGTTGCAAGATAACAACCAAAACGGTTTTTGCTACTTAATGCAATTTTTATACCACATAATGTAAGCAGTAGATACACGAGCATAACTACTATTACCCCAACGAAGCCAAGTTCTTCGGCGATAATTGAAAATATAAAGTCACTTTCGGCAAAGGGCAAAAACTGATATTTTTGTCTTGAATTAAATAGCCCTACGCCAAACCAACCACCTGCTCCTAGTGAGTATAGCGATTGAATAAGTTGATAGCCTTCGCCTTTGGGGTTTTTCCACGGGTCAATAAAAGCCATAAGTCTACTCAATCTATACGGCTCTATTATAATAAGTATAGGCACAAGCAAAATTGCAGGAATACACAACAGCAAAAAATGTTTTTTACTAATACCCCCTACAAACAACATAGTAAGCATAACAAGGCCAACACATATAGTTATAGACATATTGGGCTCTAAAAGTATAAGTAGGCAAATGCTGCCACCTACCAATATTACTGGCAAGATTGATTTAAAAGTTTTTATTTTGTCTGAATATTTTGCAAGATAACTTGCGCTAAACACTATAAAACAAAACTTGGCTATCTCGCTAGCTTGAATTGTAAAGCCTGGTAGCCCTATCCAACGTCTAGCTCCATAGTTAGATACCCCTATCCCTGGAATAAACACGGCAATTAAAACTATATATGCAATGCAAACTAGCCACCACTTAAACTTGGCATATATATTATAGTCAATAAAATAAGTAACAACCATAGCAACAGTACCAAAAACTGCACCTAAAATTTGTTTTTTTAAAAAATAAAATGAGTCGTTATAATAAACCTTAGCACTAAAACTACTCGCACTATACACCATAATTATGCCAAAAATAACAAGTGCATACACAAGTAGCAAAACAAAAAATAAGTTTTTGGAAGATTTATTGGTTTTCACTAATAAACTCCTTTACATACTTTTCAAAGCTAAGGCCCCTATCTACATAGTTTTCGAACTGGTCAAAACTTGCAGACGCTGGTGAAAGTAAAACACACTGGTTGGGGGTTGCATTATCAAAACAATATTTAGTAGCATTGTATAAGGTGTCATACATTGTGACATTTTTTAAACCAACTCTGTTTGCTGCGTCTAAAATTTTTTGTGAGACTTGACCATAGCAGACAACTTGTTTTACTTTACTAGTTAAGTCAATTAACATTTGGTCATAGTCGTATCCCTTGTCACTGCCACCTAGTATTAAAATAATTTCTTTGTCTATTGCTCTAATTGCAGTTAGGGTTGCGTCTGGGTTGGTTGCCTTGCTATCGTTAATATACTCTACTTGATTGTGACTAGCTACAAGTTGTAATCTGTGTGGCAAAGCAAAAAAACTTTTGATAGCGCTTTCTATATGTTTTGGTTTTATTTTTGACAAGTATGCCATAGCCACAGCACACAAAACATTTTCTAGGTTATGCTTACCAAGTAAACGTATATTAGAAGTTTTTGTTATGTAAATTAGTTTTTTGCCTGTATTAAAATATATTTTTTGGTCTTTTACAAAACAACCCACGCACTCTTTATCCGTATCAAAATAATACACTTTGCAGTTAACTTTGTTTGCTAATTTTTTTGAAGTTTTACAATTATTGTTTAAAACTAAACAATCTCGCTTAGTCATATTTTTTGCTATATCGTATTTTGCTTGGACGTATTTTTTTAAAGTTTTGTGGTGGTCGATATGGTCTATGCCGATATTGAGTATTCCTGCAACTTTTGGCTTAAACTTGTCGGTTGTTTCTAACTGAAAACTGCTTGTTTCGCACACAAACGCATGTTGTTTTGTTTTGTTGTTTATAACACTACAAACAGGAACCCCGATGTTACCTACTACTGAAACTTTTTTGTTTGAACATTTAAACATGTTTCCAAGCAATCTTGTTGTGGTGGTTTTGCCATTTGTACCTGTTATGGCATAAAACTTGTTGTGGCAGTTTTGAAAACCAAGTTCAAGTTCGCCTATGATAGTTTTGTTTTGTTTTTTTGCATAGGCAATATATTTATTGTCTAGCTCAAACGAAGGGCTAACTATTAATACATCAACTTGGTCAATTATTTTATTAGATAAATTTTGCAAAATAAAAATGTTTGGTTTTAATTTTGTTTTTTCGTATACACGCATACGAGTAGCTGCGTTTTGGTCATATAGAAAAAACTGTGAGTGCTTGTTATAGATTAAATTTAATCCAGCAAGGCCACTGCGTGCCATACCTAAAATAAGATAGTTATGTTTGTTTAATTTCATTGTATCACCTACATATTATTGTTAACGCAATACAAGACACTGCAAGTATAAGCGTTATAATAATATATATGGAAACAATCTTAGTTTCATACTTACCTTTTTTTTCAAAATGATGATGAAGTGGTGCCATAAGAAAAATTCGCTTTTTTGTTTTCTTAAAATACAGCACTTGCAATATAACAGAAACAGTAGATAAAACAAACATTAATCCAATGAGTGGAATAAACAAACTCAACCCATTAAAAATAGCAAGACAACTTAATAGCGCGCCCAAGGCGAGCGACCCCGTGTCACCCATAAAAATACTCGCAGGGTGACTATTAAAGCAAATAAACCCAAATAAAGCCCCCAAAGAGCAGCATATGATTATAATTAAGTTGGTTTGCTCGTTAATTAGCACATCATTAAGGCCTTGGGTTAAGTTAGATAAATACATAAAACTAATAACCCCAAAACCCATCAGATATGCAATACTCACCCCACCTGCAAGGCCATCTAGACCATCTGTTAGGTTGACGCTATTAGTTGCAGCAATAAACACCAACATAACAAAAGGAATAATTCCCCAGCTAAGGTCTAGTTGAATATTAGTAAAAGGCAAATAAATTTTGCTACCGACAAGTGGATTAAAATATACAAACAGACTTACAATCAAACTAAGCCCAACTTGTCCTATGATTTTTTGATAAGCTCTAAGACCCAAGTTGCGCTTGAACTTAATTTTGATAAAGTCATCTAAAAAACCTAATACTGCAAAGCCAAAAAACACTGCAAGCGTAACAAATGCAAGTGAATGGTTGTTATTAATAAAAATAAGCGAAGCAATAATTATTGCAAAGATAAAAATCAAGCCACCCATAGTAGGGGTGCCTTGTTTTTGAGAATGACTTTCAACATAGTGAAGTATGTTTTGTCCAAATTTTAGGCGTTTTGTAATTTTAATAACAAGTGGCGCAAGTAACACTGCTATTACAAACGCCACCAAAAAAGCTAAACAATAATTCAAGATTGTGCTCCAAGATTATTTGTTGAAATTGATGAGATATATTCTCTTACTACTCTTTCGTCACTGAACGGATATTTTATGCCGTTTATTTCTTGATAGTCTTCGCAACCCTTACCCAATATAACAACCGTGTCCGAAATAAACGCACTATTGAGTGCTTTTATTATTGCCTCTTTGCGATTTTCTATAACAAGCACTTCACCTGATGTTGCTTGTTTTATTTGGTCTATAATTGTATAAGGGTTTTCAAATCTAGGATTATCACTTGTTATAATTACAAGGTTACTATATTTACAAGCAACCTTACCCATAATAGGTCTTTTGGTTGCATCTCTATTACCACCACAACCAAACACTGTTATGAGTTTACCTTTTGTTAGAGCTTTTACATTTTTTAAAATATTTTCTATACCGTCTGGGGTATGTGCATAGTCGATTACTATTTTGTAAGGGGTGTTTATATCTAATACATTAAACCTACCATCAACTTTTTTTAAGTTTTCTAGCCCCATTACTATGCTTCTGTTGTCTAGCCCCAAAACTTTACAGCAAGTAAGTGCGGCTAATGAATTATACACATTAAACTTGCCTGCAAGGGAAGTTTCACAACGCAAAATATCATCAAAAAGGTTTGTAACAAAGTTACTACCCTCTAAGTTCATTTTTATATTAAGCGCAAACACATCACTTGGGTTCATAATGGCGTAAGTGAATTTTTTAGTATCGCACGCATGAAAATAATCTCTACCATATTTATCATCAACATTGATAACACAGTTATTACAATACTTGCTTGTCAAAAACTTCTGCTTGCACTCGGCGTATGTTTTTATATCTTTAAAATAATCTAAGTGGTCTTGGGTTAAGTTTGTAAAAACACCCACTTCAAATTTTACGCCGTTTATTTTATACAAATCTATTGCGTGAGCAGATACTTCCATAACAACATACTCAACACCTGCGTTTAGCATATTATTAAAAGTTTTAAATAGAGTTAATGGGTCTGGGGTTGTAAGTGTTGTTGGGTAAAATACTTCGTTAATATAAATAGCAGTTGTGCCTATAATCCCTACTTTATGCCCCGCCGCCTTTAACATTTCTCTTATCATAAAGGTGGTTGTGGTCTTACCGTTAGTACCCGTAACACCGATTATTTTTAATTTGGTTTGTGGGTTATCATAAAAATTACTACATATTATTGATATAATTTGTCTTACGTTGTTTACTTTGATTTGTGTAATATTGGTTGGCAAAAATCTTTCTACAATTAATGCTACGGCTCCACTTTGTATTGCTTCTTGATAATAGTTATGTCCGTCTGCATTAACCCCTTGATAACAAAAGTATAATGAGTTTGGCACTTTGTCGCCGTTATCTATCATAATGTTTTGAATATCTATTTCAAGTTCGCCTTGGGTTTGTAATATTTGTACACCTTCGATTAGTTTTGTTAGTATCATTATTTTACCTCCTGTTTTGATAGCATTATGCAATAGTTTTTAATAAAAAAGTTGTCATAGGTAAAATAAGACAATTTACTCCAAAGTTAATTAAATTAAGTTGTTAGTTTATGTCGAAAGTACAATTGTAGAGTTTTTGTACACGATTGTGTTAGGTGCAGGAATTTGCGAAGTAACCACCCCACCTTCACCATCTATTTCGTAATATAGACCTAGTTTATCAAGTTCTGTTATACACCACGAAAGTGGCTTTGCGACAAAGTTGGGTATAGTAACTTGTTGTATTGTAATGTTTGCATTGTCTGGTGGAATATTTTTATAATCAATTATTTGTTTAAACAATGTTTTAGCGTACGGGCTTGCTACTACACTACCATAATACGCTCCTTGGCTTGGCTCATTTACACATAACAAAACTGCGTATTGTGGGTTGATTGCTGGATATGTTCCAAAAAAACTAGATACATATTTGCCTGTTGCTATTTTGCCGTTTTCATATTTTTGGGCAGTGCCTGTTTTACCACCTATGCTATACCCTTCTACAAATGTATACTGGCCTGTTTTTATACTCAAAACCCCTTCCAACATTTGGTTGACTTGTTGTGAAATGTTACTATTTGACACTTTGCCTATTATTGTAGGTTTGTTTTTCTTTACTACACCTGAATTGTTATATATGTTGTCTACTATATATGGCCTATACAATATGCCACCATTAACAGCTGCGCAAAAAGCATTTAGTAGTTGCAACTGCGTTACGGCCACAGCTTGACCAAAACCTATACGAGCAAGGTCCACATTTTTTACTTGACTAATAGCCATAAGAATACCAGCGCTTTCGCCTAAAATATCAACGCCTGTGGTTTTTCCTATACCAAAGCTAGTTAGGTATTTATAAAAATCTGTTTTGCCTAGTCTCAAAGCCAAATCCATAAACACACAGTTACAAGAGTTAGCTATACCCTCTACTAATGTTTGAGAGCCGTGCCCTATTGTTTTCCAACATTTGATTTTTTGACCATCAACTATTCTAAACCCTGGGCAATAAAACCTTTCGTCTAGTTTAGTTAAGTTTTTGTCAAGAGCAGCCGAAATTGTTAGTATTTTGAAAGTTGACCCCGGCTCATATACATCAACTACGCTTGTGTTTTTTGATAGAGCCATAAGAGAACTAACATCTTCTCTTGGTGGATTATTGTTATCAAAAGATGGCGCAATACCCATTGCAATAATTTGTCCGTTAGTTGGATTCATAATAGTTATTGAAGCAGATTTTGGCTTATGATCAAGCATAATTTGTGATAAGGTGTTTTCGACAAATGTTTGTATTTTGCTATCGATAGTAAGGGTAAGACTTAGTCCATCTATACTTGGTAAGTAATAACCTAAACTGTTTTTAATATCGACGCCAGACACTGTTGCTTGTGAATACGCTTTACCTTTTACACCTTTTAAAAAGCTCTCATAATAAGCTTAAGTCGGATCGTAGCCATGTCGTTCTGTGAGCCAAGGAGTTGGAACCCTGGATTGTCTTCCCTAAGACCGCTTGGCCTCCGACTT
>JAZRTN010000128.1:0-1526 GCA_045652045.1 Clostridia bacterium | reverse complement strand
TTAAACTAAACTTATTTTTGATTATTTATTGCTGTATTGTATCTTTATTTAAAATAAATCAAGGAGTAAACGCTTATGAGAATTAATCCAGTAGAAAGTGTTCTTAACGAAACTCTAACTAAACTAAAATCAATTGTTGATGTTGACTGTATTGTTGGTAATCCTATCTTTAACGAATCGGGCGACACTATAATACCGGTGTCCAAAGCAAGTATAGGCTTTGTAAGTGGTGGTGGAGAATATAACTCAACCAAGCCAAAAAAGACAGAAGAGTTTCCTTTTGCAGGTGGCTCTGGGGCTGGTTGTACCATAACTCCAATTGGCTTTTTAATTATTAAAAAAGACAAAGTTAACTATATTAATGTTAATAGCGATGATATTATGTCAAAATTATGTGATGTTATGAGTAAAGTGTATGACAGTTTCAAAAAATAATAATTTATCAATAAAATTTGTATTAATACTAATTTGTTTTGTAGTTTTATTTTGCTGTTTTGATAATCAAAAGTCCTATGCTTCTTCTTATACCAGTGCAAAAGCTATGATAGTTATGGAAGCAAACGGTGGTAGGGTGTTGTATTCAAAAAATGAAACAGCAAAACTGCCTATGGCAAGTACTACAAAAATAGTAACAGCACTAACTGTTTTAAATAATTGTAAAGATTTAGATAAGTTGGTTGCGATTACAAAACAGCCTACGCTTGTGACAGGTACTTCGATATATTTAAGGCAGGGTGAACAACTGACTATAAGGCAACTTCTTTATGGGTTAATGCTTCAATCAGGTAACGACGCAGCAGTAGCACTTGCTTTGGAAGTAGGTGGTAGTATAGAAAATTTTGCTCAAATGATGAACAAAACTGCTACTGATTGTGGAGCTGAATGTAGCTCTTTTAAAAATCCCCACGGCTTAGATCAAGAAGGTCATTATACCACAGCTAATGACCTTGCAAAAATAACTATTAAGGCGCTAAAACACCCTGATTTTAAGCAAATTGTGAGCTCAAAACAGTATGTAATAACAGGTGGTGAACATACAACAGAAAGAAAACTTGTTAACAAAAATAAACTACTAAACAGCCTTGATGGTTGTATTGGTGTTAAGACTGGTTATACTTCAAAGGCAGGTAGATGTCTTGTATCGGCAGCAGAAAGAGACAATATGCAAGTTGTTTGTGTTGTGTTTAATTGCAAACCTATGTTTGAAGAAAGTCAGGCTTTAATTAATAAAGCTTTTCAAGAATACTCACTTGTAGAATTGTTGCCAGATTACACACATATAGCAGATGTGTCAGTTGTCGGCGGCGATAAATCAAATGTAAAAATTTATAACAAAACAGGCATAAAAAAAGTATTAACTAATGACGAGAAAAAACAAGTATCTGTCTCATATGATTATCCTGAAATACTAAAAGCTCCTTTAAAAAAAGACCAAAAAGTGGGGCAAGTAAAAATTAATTTAAATAATGACTTGATTTTTAGTGGAAATTTATATATTATTGAAGAAGTAAAAAGTACAAATTTTA
>JAZRTN010000127.1:0-11578 GCA_045652045.1 Clostridia bacterium | reverse complement strand
GTTGCAGACCCAGAAAGACCAGAAGGTTCAGACGCTACAATAGTAGTAGATACTAGTGATCATATTGCTTATCCAAGTAACTTTAACTCAATACTTCCACAAGTTAATGTTGTAGAAGAATTGAAGGACAACTTAGGTAACTTTGTATGGGATATGACAAATATTTGGGGTAGCGAATATACCTTAAATACTTCTGGTAAAGATAATGTAACTTTACGTAAACTTGGCAAAAACTGGATTAACACAGAATGTGAAGATTTAGAGTTGTCAAACGCAGCAGGTAAAGGTATCTCTGCAAAAACAGAAGAAGAAGCTGTTGAAGATTTTGAGTACTATGATATTACCAATGCAAAACAACTTGCTTGGGTTGCAAAGAATATCAATATGGGTCTTCTTACGGGATTAAAATCAGATGGTAGTGGTTATACATTTAGATTAAGAAACGATATTGATTTGAGTGGAAGATACTGGACACCAATTGGTAACCTTGATAATCCATTCAGAGCAATATTTGACTTTGCAAACTACACAATTAAGGGCTTAGTTATAGACTCAGAAACAGTTATGTATGCAGGTTTATTTGGATATGCTCAAAACGCAGTAATCAGAAATGGTTATATGGATGACACTTATATCAAAGTAGACGCTACACAACAAACATACGAAGAAGCGAGTGCTCTTAATAGTATGTATATGGGTGCAGTAGTAGCAAAAGCTCATAATACTGCAATCAACAATATTACAATTGCAGCCAACTTAACAGGTTACTCAAAATACAATATCTTTATGGGTGGCTTGTCTGGTGCATTATCATTCTCACGTGCTGGTATTTCAAATATCGGCGAAGCTGATGGTGTTAAGGTTGAAAACATTGTTATCAATCAACCAAAAAATGCAGACGGAACAGTTAAATATGCACTTATCCCAACCGAATACCGTGGTATTGCAGGGGCAGGAGCAAGTGCTCCGGGTCTTGATGAAATTGCAGAAACTAATGTAAACATTGGTGCATTCTCATCATCAGGTTACACATACGTTGGTGGTGTAACAGGACGTATGAGTGGTGCATATACAGCAGTTTCTCCAACAGAAGCAATAATTGAATATAGTAGTAATAATGCAAACGTTGTTTCATATTCAAGCAAAAATACATCATATAGCTATGGTGGAGGTATCGTAGGATACTTGCTAGAAAACGGAACAATCAGAAATGTTCAAAACAATGGTAAAATCAAAACCTTTACAATGGGCTATGACTACGCAGGTGGTATGGTTGGTATGTTAGAAAGCTCTAAGATACTTAACGCATACAATACAGCCTATGTAGAATGTAGTCAATATGTTTCATCATTGTCTTACACTGGTGGTATTGCTGGTTACACAAGAACAGGTGGTAGCATAGAGTACTCAATAAGTAAAGGTGATACTATTAAAAACATTGACTCAACACAAATCCTTACCGGTGGTATTGTAGGATATGTATTAAAAGACGAAGATGGTTCGACACCAAAACTTAACTACAATATCTATCTAAAAACAGATGGATTTGAAGTGGGCTTTAATGGTGATGCTCCAACAACAGTTGACCAAGACTTTGCTGCTGCTGGGTTTGATACAGCAAGCTTCAACGATGGTAACTCAGATTTTAATACTGCGTTTGAAAATTTGAGAATATATAGTGAAGATTGGGAAATAACAGGTCAAACAGTTAGACTAAAAACAGAAAAATTGTTCAAAATTTCTGTCGCTGGTGGAACAGATGTAAATATTTCTTTCTATATTTACAACCGTGACCAAAGCGCTATTGGTAATGCAACAAGTGGACAAAATGTTCCAAGAGGTAACTATTACGTGGTAGAATACACCGGTGAAATCGAAGCTGGAAAAGTAATTCAATTTACTATGAACGGTAGAGTGATTTCTCTAGAAGAAAGTGGTTATCTTGACGGAAATCAATTTAAGGCCGTTAACGATCCATACCAAGCTTCTGCGTTCTGGTTCAGAATGCCATCTAATGATGTTTCAATTACTTACCAATTTGTAGAGGCTTAATAAAAAAAGAGTTTGGAAAATCCAAACTCTTTTTTTGATGCTCCTTTTATATATAAGTATATATATTATATAAACACATATAAAAATTAATATTTTGTTCGATAAAAAGTGAAAAAATAAAAAAAGTCAAGTAATTTTATGAAAAAATAAAAAAACTTTTTCAAAAATTATTGACTTACAGTTTTAGTTGTGTTAAACTCTAAATTGCATTATATTGGTATAATATGGTAATATACCATCTTTGTCTATACGATTAACTAAAAGTTACCATATAAACAATAAAAAAACAACTATTTTTAGTATGTTTTTTGAAAAATTTTTACCAATAATACAACTAAATAATATTTTATTAATTGAAGGAGCCAATATGGTAGAGTCAAAACCTGCTATCAAAAACGTTAAGTACGGTAAAGTAGAGCGTAAAAGTTTCGCAAAAATTGATGAGCTTATCGAGATGCCTTATCTTCTTGATGTTCAAAAAAGTGCCTACAAAGAATTTTTAGAAAAAGGCATTGGTGAAATTCTAGAAGAGTTTTCACCTATTACTGATTACAGTGGAAAGGCAGAAATTTATTTTGTTAATTACACATTAGATCCAACAAGCAAATATACTCGTGAAGAGTGTATAAGAAAGGGTGTTACATACTCAGTTGCATTGAAGGCAAGAGTCAGACTTGTTAGAAAGGAAGACGGTGAAGTTATCGAGCAAGAAGTGTTCTTGGGTGATATTCCACTTATGACCGAAGAAGGCTCTTTCATTTTTAATGGTATACAAAGAGTTATCGTTAGCCAAATCGTTCGTTCTCCAAGTGTTTATTTTGACACTGTTCAAGATAAAACTGGTAAATGGTTGTACAACGGTACAATTATCCCTACACGTGGTACTTGGATTGAAGTAGAACAACACGCTAATGATTTCTTAAAGATAGTTGTTGACCGTAGTAGCAAAGTTTCTCTTGGTGTTTTCTTAAAATGTTTTGGTCTAGATTCAAAACAAATTGCAGAAATGTTTGGTAATGACCAACTTATCCTAAACACATTAGAGAAAGAACCTCAACAATCACAAGAAGAAGCTCTTATTGAACTATCTAAAAAGATGCGTCCATCAGAGATTCCTTCTGCTGAGGCAACACATAACTACATCAATCAATTGTTCTTTACACACCAATACTACAACTTAAACCGTGTTGGTCGTTATAAATTAAACAAGAAATTAAGCATTGCTTCTCGTATTGCTAACCAAGTTGCTTTTAAAGATATTGTTATCGGCAAAAAAGTAGTTGTTAGCGCAGGCGAAACAATTTCTAGTGATGTTGCAAACCAAATCCAAGCAGCTGGTATCAACGAAGTTTGGGTTAGAGCAAAAAATAATAAAGGTGCTTTCAAAATGGACGGCAAAGATTATGTTGGCCATAAAGTACTTGGTAACGCTAGGGTTAACCTTAGTGATGTTTTTGCATGCGACGAAAAAGAACTTGGCATCTACGAGATGGTTCACTATCCAACATTGCAAAAATTGCTTAAAGAATTCAAGACTAAGGAAGAACGTGAAGACGCTATTAGAGAAAATGCTAAGGCTCTTATGGGATTCCAACTTACTATGGACGATATCTATGCAACAATCAGCTACCATTTAGGACTAAACAATGGTATCGGTTATATTGATAATATCGACCACCTAGCTAACCGTCGTATCGCATCTGTTGGCGAATTGATGGCTGGTGCTTTCCGTAGTGGTGTTAACAAACTTGCAGGCGTAATCAGAGAAACATTACAAGCACAAGACCTTTCAACAGTTAACCCTTCATCAGTAATCAACGCTAGACCTATTAATAAAGCATTAAAAGATTTCTTAGCAAGTTCACAATTATCACAACTTATGGACCAAGTTAACCCAATCAGTGAACTTACTCAAAAACGTAAAATCTCAGCCGTAGGTCCTGGTGGTGTTAAGAAAGAACGTGCAACAGCAGAAGTTCGTGATATTCACTATTCACACTATGGTAGAATATGTGCCCTTGAAACCCCAGAAGGTCAAGGTATCGGTCTTATCAACAGCGTTGCAACATATGCAAAAATCAACGAATATGGTTTCTTAATGTCTCCATACAGAGTTGTTGACAAAAATACTCATACAGTAACAAATGAAGTTGTTTACCTAATGGCAGACGAAGAAGAAGATAAATACGTAGCGCAAGCAGTTGAACCATTAGACGAAAATAGCAAATTTGTAAATTCTCGTGTTATTTGTAGACACAAAGATACAGTTATGGAAGTTCCAAGCTCACAAATCGACCTTGTCGACGTAAGCCCAAGACAATTCATATCAGCAGCTACTTGCTTGATTCCATTTATCGCCAACGACGATACAGCCCGTGCGATGATGGGTTCTAACATGCAACGTCAAGCTGTACCTCTAATCAAAACAGAAGCTCCTATGATAGGTACTGGTATCGAACACAAGATTGCCTATGATAGTGGTAGCATGATTTTAGCAAGAAACCCAGGTTTTGTAACATTCGTTTCTTCAACTGAAATCAAAGTAAAAACAGACGATGGACAAACTGATGTTTACCATCTAACTAAATTTGCTAAAACAAACCAAGACACTTGTATCAACCAAAAACCAGCCGTTGTTAAAAACCAACGTGTTGAAAAGGGTGACACAATTGCCGATGGTTTCTCAACAAGAGATGGCGAACTTGCACTAGGTAAAAATATGCTTATTGCATATATGAACTGGGAAGGTTATAACTACGAAGACGCTATCTTAATTTCAGAGAGAATTGTTAAAGAAGATATCTTTACATCAATCACTCTAAAAGTTGAAGATATTAAAGCAAGAGCAACAAAACTAGGCGACGAAGAAATCACTCGTGATATTCCAAACCTAAGCGAAGATGCTCTTAAAAACCTTGACGAAAACGGTATCGTTCGTGTTGGTGCCGAAGTTCGCCCAGGTGATATCCTTGTAGGTAAAGTTACACCAAAAGGTGAAACAGAACTTACTCCAGAAGAAAGACTACTTCGTGCTATCTTTGGTGAAAAAGCCAGAGAAGTTAGAGACACTTCACTTCGTGTACAACACGGTCGTGGTGGTGTAGTAGTTGATGTTCAAGTATTCACTCGTAAAAATAAAGACGAACTTGAACCAGGTGTTAACACTATGGTTAAAGTATTCGTTGCTCAAAAACGTAAACTATCTGTCGGTGACAAGATGGCTGGTCGTCACGGTAACAAAGGTGTTGTTTCTCGTGTTCTTCCAGAAGCAGATATGCCATTCTTACCAAATGGTCGTCCAATCGATATCGTTCTTAACCCACTAGGTATCCCTAGCCGTATGAACGTAGGTCAGGTTTTGGAAGTATTGCTTGGTAAAGTAGCACTTGCACTTGATTGGAAAGTAGCAGTTCCAGTATTCGACTGCGCAAACGAAAAAGATATTATGAATCTTCTTACCGAATATAAACCACAAATCGATGCTTACTATGGCAACGATGGATCAGAAACAATTGATGGTAAGATGACACTATATGATGGCAGAACAGGTGAGCCATTTGAAAACCGTGTTACAGTTGGTGTAATGTATATGATCAAACTTGACCACATGGTTGACTCAAAAATGCACGCTCGTTCTACTGGTCCTTACTCACTAGTTACTCAACAACCTCTTGGTGGTAAAGCCATGTTTGGTGGCCAAAGATTTGGTGAGATGGAAGTATGGGCACTAGAAGCATATGGTGCTTCAAGATTATTACAAGAAATGCTTACTGTAAAATCAGACGATATAGTAGGTCGTAACAAAACATACGAAGCTATCGTAAAAGGTTACCCTATTGCAGAGCCTGGTATACCTGAATCATTCAAAGTGTTAATCAAAGAATTCCAAAGCTTGGGTCTTGATATTAAGATTCTTACTGAGGAAAAACAAGAAGTTTCTATTAACGAATTGTCTAATGACGATTACGAAACAGCTCCACTTGTTACAAAAGCAAGCAAAGTTGAACCAGAAGAGGTTGAACTTGACCTTGACAACGAACTAAGTGATATAGCTACACAACAAGAAAGTCAAGACGACTTGTTTGATAACTTTGACGAAGACAGTTTGTTTGACGACTTTGATGAATAGGAGATAAATGTAGATGTTTGAATTAAATAATTTCGATTCTATGAAAATAGGCATTGCTTCACCAGAAAAAATTAGAGAATGGAGTTATGGTGAAGTAACAAAACCTGAAACTATCAACTATCGTACTCAAAAACCAGAAAGAGACGGTCTATTCTGCGAAAGAATTTTTGGACCTAGAAAAAACTGGGAATGCCATTGTGGTAAATACAAACGTATCCGTTATAAAGGTGTAGTTTGTGATAAGTGTGGTGTTGAAGTTACACATTCAAAAGTTCGCCGTGAACGTATGGGTCACATCGAACTTGCTACTCCTGTTTCTCACATTTGGTTTTTTAGAGGTATTCCATCTCGTATTGGTTCAATACTAGATATTACTCCTAAGGCCCTAGAACAAGTTTTATATTATGTTAACTACATTGTCCTTGACCCTAAAAAGACTTATTTCCAACACAAACAAGTTATTACTGACAGAGAATATAGAGATGCCGTAGAAGAATTTGGCTACGACAACGCTCCAAGAGTTGGTATGGGTGCAGAGGCTATTAAAGAATTATTAAAAGCTATTGATCTTGAAAAAGACGATGAAGAACTTAAAGAAATCGTTAAGACTGCAAAAGGTCAAAAACGTCTTAAAGCAATTAAACGTCTAGAAATTGTTGAAGCTTTCTTAAAGAGTGGCAACAGACCTGAATGGATGGTTATGGACGTAGTTCCAGTACTTCCACCAGATCTAAGACCTATGGTTCAACTTGATGGTGGCAGATTTGCAACAAGCGACCTAAACGACCTATATCGTCGTGTTATCAACCGTAACAACCGTTTGAAAAAACTTGTTGAACTTGGTGCACCAGAAGTTATTATCCGTAACGAAAAACGTATGCTTCAAGAAGCGGTTGACGCTCTTATCGATAACGGTAAACGCGGTAAAGCAATACAAGGTCCAAAAGCAAGAGATTTGAAGAGTTTGACAGCTATGCTTCGTGGTAAGCAAGGTCGTTTCCGTCAAAACTTGCTTGGTAAACGTGTTGACTACTCAGGCCGTTCTGTTATCGTAGTTGGTCCAGAACTAAAAATTTATCAATGTGGTCTTCCAAAAGAAATGGCTCTTGAACTTTTCAAACCATTTATTATGAAGAAACTTGTTGAACAAAACCAATCTTATAACATCAAAACTGCAAAACGTATTATCGAAAGAGAAAAACCTATCGTTTGGGACGTTTTGGACGAAGTTATCAAAGACCACCCAGTTTTACTTAACCGTGCTCCAACACTTCACAGACTTGGTATCCAAGCGTTCGAACCAGTTTTGGTTGAGGGTAGAGCAATTAAACTTCACCCACTTGTCTGCGTAGGATTTAACGCCGACTTCGACGGTGACCAAATGCCTATCCACGTTCCTCTATCAATCGAGGCAAGAACAGAAGCTCGTATGATTATGCTTGCTTCAAACAACGTATTAAAACCAGCCGATGGTAAGCCAGTTATGACTCCACAACAAGATATCGTCATCGGTTGCTATTATATGACAATTGATAAACCAGGCTCTCTTAACGAAGGTAGCTGCTACCGTGACGAAGACGAAGCTATCATGGCTTACCAAACAAAAAATATTGAATTGCAATCAAAAATTTATGTTAGAAAATCTGCTGAATTTAACGGCGAAATCGTTACAGGCAGAGTTCCAACAACAGTTGGTAGAATTCTATTTAACCGTTGTATCCCACAAGATACTGGTATGGTTGATAGAACTCAACGCGAAAATGTACTAAAATACGAAGTTGACTTCACAGTTGGCAAAAAAGAACTTGGAAATATCGTTTCATCAGTATACGACAGATTTGGTTCAACAAAAACTGTTGTTATGCTAGACAAAATCAAAGCTCTTGGTTTCTACTATTCAACAATCGGTGCTATTACTGTTAACGTGTTCGACATGCAAGAACCACCAGAAAAAGCAGCTCTTGTTGCAGAAGCTGACGCAAAAGTATTAGAAAACGAAAAAGCATACCGTCGTGGTATGATGTCATTAGACGAAAAAATTTCTAAGAACGTTGCTATCTGGAACGAAACAACAAACAAAGTTAAAGATGCCGTATTAAAGAACTTGGGTGACCTTAACCCAATCAAGATGATGGCTATCTCAGGTGCCCGTGGTAACCCAGGACAGATCAACCAATTGTGTGGTATGCGTGGTGTTATGGCGAGTGCTTCTGGTCAAAAAATAGACATCCCAGTTAAGGCATGTTTCCGTAGTGGTTTGACACCAATCGACTACTTCCTATCAAGCCGTGGTGGACGTAAAGGTCTTGCCGATACAGCGCTTAAAACAGCTGACTCTGGTTACTTAACTCGTCGTCTAGTTGACGTAGCACAAGATGTTGTCGTTAACGAAATCGACTGTTTCGCTGCAAATGGCGAAAAACCAAAGGGTATGCTTGTTAAAGATATTATCGAAGACGGAACAGTTATCGAAAAACTTGAAGATCGTATTACTGGCCGTGTAAGTGTTGACAATATCTATAATACAAAAACAAAAGAACTTATCGTAGAAGCTAACGAAATGATTACACCAAAAATGGCAAAAGAAATCGTTGCTTGCGGTATTAAAGAAGTTACTATCAGAACAGCACTTACTTGCAAATCTAAACATGGTATCTGTGCAAAATGTTATGGTAGAAATATGGCTAACAACAAAATGGTTGATGTTGGTGAAGCAGTTGGTATTATCGCTGCTCAATCAATCGGTGAACCAGGTACTCAGCTTACAATGAGAACCTTCCACACCGGTGGTGTTGCATCAGCTGCCGATATCACTAAGGGTCTTCCTCGTGTCGAAGAAATTTTTGAAGCTCGTCGTCCAAAGGGTGAGGCTATCATTAGTGAAGTTGCTGGTAGAGTTAAAGTTGAAGAATCTGGCGAAAGATACAAAATCACAGTTGCTTCAAGCGATGGTGACATCGAATATATGACTCCACCTAAAAACAAAACTGTTCTTGCAGTTAAGAGTGGTGATGTTGTTGAAGTTGGTCAAATCTTAACAAGTGGTTCAATTTATCCAAACGATATCCTACGTGTAAGAGGTCTAAAAGGTGTTCAAGAATATCTTCTTAAAGAAGTATTGGAAGTATACCGTTTACAAGACGTTCGTATTAACTCTAAACACGTTGAAATTATCATTCGTCAAATGTTAAGAAAAGTTAAAATCGAAAATCCAGGCGATACAAACTTACTTCCAGGCGATATGGTTGATATCCAAAGATACGAAGAAGCAAACGACAAAGTATTGCTTGAAGGTGGTATGCCTGCAACTGCTAAACGTGTACTTCTTGGTATCACAAAAGCATCTCTATCTACCGAAAGCTTCCTATCAGCTGCTTCCTTCCAAGAAACATCTTCTGTTCTTACAGAAGCTGCTATCAAAGGTAAGGTTGATCCATTACTTGGTATCAAAGAAAACGTTATCATTGGTAAGATGATTCCTGCTGGTACTGGTATGAAACAATACCGTGGTATTTTCCCAGTAGAAAATAAAACCGAAGATAATGTTTATGAAGAAGCAATCGAAGCAATTGACGCAGTTGAAGAGATTGATGAATAATTAATTAAAAAAACTACCTAAAACTAGTTAGTTTTTTTAATAACAATATAAATAAATGCTTTCAATATAAGTTTTTAGGTGCCTTAATCAATAATCGACTTTGTGTTCGGAAGGGTGTTGACAAACATATTTTTTTGTGATAAACAATATATAGTAAAAATCGTTATAAGCCCCATTTTTAGGGTAGTATAGGGTATTTTTGATAATAAAAAAATATTATTAAAATAATTAATACTTTTTTTAAAATAGGTATTTACAAATGCCAAAAAATATGTTATTATAAGGCATACATAAAAAAAGATTAACCCACTTTGTAAATAATGTATTTTTACAATATAATCAAATTAGGTTATATATTAAAAGGAGATATTTTTATGGCAAAGGATTTAAAATATGTAGTAGTAGACGGTGCATTAACAGTTACTGATGGAACAGGTTTCGAAGTTTTAGCTGAGTATTTACACGGCAAATCTTTAAGAGCAAGCACAAGCGAAGAAGCAGAAATGACTCACGCTCAATCTCAAACTCTTGAACAAGCATCTCAACAATCAGTTGAAAACACTAAAGAAACTGAACAAGCTATGTAATAGCCATAAATTTAAAGCGCCTATTTTTAGGTGCTTTTTTTGTTGCTTTAAGTGGTGTAATGCATATAAATATAACTATATTTTTTTAAAAATGTACTAAATTGTTTTACAACGGCCAAAATTATGTGGTATATTTATAATGTAATAAAGTATGGAGTGATTGATATGCATTTTGTTTTTCCAGCAGTATTTTATAAAGATTCTGAAAACGATCAATACATCGTTGCTTTTGATGATGTAAATATTTATTGTAGCGAGAAGACTGTTGAAGAAGCTTTCTTAACTGCAAAAAGACTTCTTCGCGAATATGTTAAGCTTTCTGTTAAAATGTATGGTGAAATGCAAGAAGAACCAAGAACTTATCTTGAATCTGTTTCAATTCACAAAAACGACATCGTTTTATTAATTGATGCCGAGTTTAAGGCTGCATAATTTTTTAAGACAGTGATTTTTCATTGTCTTTTTTTGTTTTAAGATTATATTAGTTTGCAATAGATTAAGTCATATAATATAATCAAAGTATAATATTAGTGTAAAGAGGCAATGCTTATGGATTTTACTGAACATTTCAAAAACACTTTAATTGCTAAAAGAGTAAATGGTGAGGAAGAAAACAATCCTGCTAATTACCAAAAAAGAATACAAATCTATCTTGTCAACAATGCTGACGTTTTAGTAAAAAAATATAGCAAAGGTTCAAGGGTAAATGCAGGTTTGTATGATGTAGGTGTTAGCGCAAACTTGAACGATAACGAGAACTTCTTTGATGGGCTAGTTAGAGTATATTCAGACTTTACTGGTCAAGATATTGATAAAGTCAATAGTAATCAACAAATAAATAAGGGCATACATACGCCAAGAGTATATGTTGATCATAGTTTAAAATTTATAAATTATATTTATTTTATAAAAACCGATGCCAATATTTCACAAAAACATCTTTTAGACCTTGATGTTGACAAGTATGAATATATCAATGTTAATGACTTTGTTAAATTGTTTTTCTCAGACAAATTCAAGACATATCCAGACTCTTACAAGGAAGTTGTAAGGCTAGGTTTATGTGATGTATTTGATATTTTAGAAGTTAAAAAACTAGATAGATATCACCGCATTTCTAACTAAAAATTAACGCACTTTTTAGTGCGTTTTTTTGTTTTAATTTTTTAGATGTTTTACACTCAAAACTTTGCTTATAAAAAACTCTTTAAA
>JAZRTN010000126.1:0-2859 GCA_045652045.1 Clostridia bacterium | reverse complement strand
AAGGCACAATAGCAGCATTAGGCTGCTACGTTGTTGCAGATATGTTGAATAAACATGGCATGAATTTTTATGTTTCTATTGTTATAGGATTAATTGTAGGCATTTTAGTAGGATTAGTAATAGACCTTGTGATATTTAGATCAGGTAGATACGTAAACCCTGTATCAAAACAAATTATCACAATGGGTATTATGACATTTATACTTGGTATAGTTCCTTTAATCTTCGGAACACCAGAAGCTATACCATTTGAAAGTTTTGCCGAAGGAATTTTGGTAACAAAAACTCCTGATGGCGAACTTGTTATTACAAAACACGCTCTTGTGTGTATTGCAATAACAGTAGTAGTTATAACAGCAATATTCTTGCTACTTCGTTATAGCAAATGGGGACTATCAGTTAGAGCAGTTGCCAATAACGAATTTACAGCAGAATTTATGGGTATCAATACCCATAAAGTTACAGCGATGAGCTGGTCAATTGCAGGTGCACTTGGAGTGCTTGCAGCAGTAATGTTTGCAGGCTCAGGTGTAGCTATTTCGTCAACATTTATGACTACAATTCAAATAAATGCTTTCCTTGCAGGTATTTTGGGTGGATTTGCAACTTTCTATGGGCCAATTATAGGTGCAGTTATTATACCTTTGGCCAACACTTTTATAGGATACTTCTCAATATATATCCCAGACCTATCTCGTTGGAGTATGGTTATAGTGTATATATTGATGCTAATAGTCATCTTAATCAAACCACAAGGGCTTTTTGGTAAAAAAGCCATAAAGAAGGTGTAATATGTTTGCAAATCGTATCAAAAAACAATACATATCACAATTCCACCCACAAAAACCCCAAAGTAAAACACTTAAATTTACAGCAAAGTTATTCAAAAATCCATTAACCCAAATATTATTATTTGGAATATTCATGTTTGTATTGCAATTTATGGCAATGTTCGGCATGGTAGAAACTTACATTATGAGTGCAATAGGCTCAACTCTTATCTATGCAATCATCTCAGTTGGTTTCTGTTTCTTGCTTGGTTACGCAGGACTAGCAAGCTTAGGTACTGGTGGTTTTATAGGCCTTGGTGCTTATCTAGCATACTTTTCTATGGTAGAGTGGGGTTATAGCTACTTTGTAGCATTGCTTATCACTCTTGCAGTATCAGTAGTTATCGGTGTAATAGTAGGTTTTATATCTTTAAGAATCGAAGGTATCTATCTTGCTATACTTACACTTGGCTTATCAGAAATTATCCGTAACTTAGTTATGGTTATAAGACCTATTATTCGTATACCATTAGACAAACTTGTCTTGTTTGGTGTCGAAGTAGAAAAGTTTGTTATATTCTTCGTAATACTAGCAATTTTCTTAATACTAATGTTGTTACTGTTCAACTTTATCAACAGCCCAACAGGCAGAGCAATGGTTGCTATCAAAAATAGCACATCAGCAGCACAAGCCATGGGTATTAGCCTTATGAAATACAGACTATTTGCGTTTATTATATCAATTATATGTTCAACCCTAGCAGGTTTAATGTATATGATGTATATCCGTAACATAAATGCAGCCAACTCAACATTACTTATGATGGTTACTTCTCTTAATATATTAGGTGCAGTAGTCATAGGTGGTGCCAAGTCGTTGTGGGGTGCAACATTTGGAACTTTCTTAATATATGGTCTACAACCAATCGTATTAAGCAATATTCCATTCTTTAATGATAACCCAGCATTTATAGTAATGTTTACAGGCATACTAGTAGTAGTTATTACAATGTTCTATCCACTAGGTTTTGCACAAATGTTAAAAACACTTGTGTACAAAGTAAAACTAAGAGTAAAAAATCACAGGAGGTACAAGTATGGACAAGAAGACTAATGCCTCAAAACCAAACTTCCTAAAAAACTTTTTTGTTGAACTTTATACCAAGTTTTTATCAAATAAGCAAAACAAGGCAAAAGAGCGTGTAAGACTATACGAAGACTATGAGTTTATTGTTCGTAGAGAAATCAACCAAAAAGCATTGTTAAAAATAAACAACTACACAACAAAGCAAAACAAACTTTACCGTGTAGCTGAGTTTGACAATATGACAATCGAAGAACAATACCAAAACACACAACAAAAGGCAGAAAAAGACGAACAATATCGTCTTCGCCTAAAATACAGAGCGCTTAGAGAAAAACACAAGCGTATCAAGGCAAAACTAGCTAAAAAGCAAGTAGTAGACCTAGATAAGCAAAATGAACTTCTAGATACAAAACTTGCTGAATTCCAAAAACAGCTAGACAAAGAGTTTGAAGTTTTCAAACTTAAACGTAGTGAAGAGTTAGAAAAAGCAAAACAAAAACAAACTCAACCAAAACAAGTTGACTTAGTTGAACTTAGAGAAAAACTAAACCAACAAATTATTACTTATTCAAACAATGTAATGCTAAAAGCGGACAAAAAAATAGCTTTTAGTAAAAAATTAAACACATTTAGACAAAATTATTGGCAAAAACGTTTTGAATATTGGAACGCAAAATTATCAAAACAAATCGTTAACCAAACTCGCTATACTCTACCAAAAGACACAATACTTGATATCAAAGATCTATGTATGTACTTTGGTGGTATTAAAGCGGTTGACGGATTAAGTTTTGATGTTAAGCGTGGCGAGATCTATGGTCTTATAGGACCTAATGGTGCAGGCAAAACCACAGTGTTCAACTGTATCACACAATTCTATAAACCAACTCGTGGCCAAATAATTTTTGAAACAAACTCAGGTAATATCATCAGCCTAAATAAAGAGAGAGTACATAATGTTATCACACATGGCATTATAAGAACTTTCCAAAACGTAGAAGT
>JAZRTN010000125.1:0-1657 GCA_045652045.1 Clostridia bacterium | reverse complement strand
CCTAAAACATAGCCCTATTGCAATTTTTGACAAAAATTGGGCTTGTTGTAAGTTTAGGTAGTTAAATACAAGCTGTTTTACATAATCAAAGATTGAATTTGGCGATAATTGTAGAGACAAAAATTCTTTACACATAAAACTCTGTGCTTCTTGCGGATAATAAAACCCACTATAATTGATATGCGAGTCTACTCTCTCGTGACCACTAAATTCTAGGTTGTAATATTTTCCCTTTTTGTCTAAGATAAACAACAGATAATTTACTTCGTGCGGCAAGGGGTCGTCTTCAAACACGCCCGTTATCCATTCGTTAAAATGATACTGAATATCACTCATACTACTCCTTTAAAAACAAGCCCAACAAAACCAAACAGTATACCTAAAAATAACATTGTTGCGCTTATGTTAAAAAGTTCATATTTTGCATTAACTCTTTTAGAAAGGGCCATTACTTGTTTTATTAAATCGCTTTCAAAATAGTCAATCTCATAGTCTTGTGGAAAACCGTAGTTTTTTAGCAACAGATACCTATACTCTTCAAAATCAAGTTTGCTGATATGTTTAAAGTAAGTAAGGTTGCTTTGTTTTTTGTTCCAGAACGATTGTCTTTTTATAACGATACTTTTACTAATAAGCGCAAAAAAATTAAACATAATAGCAACAACACACAGTGCTATTGACACAAGACAAAGGGTTTTTTGATATACGTTGGGCGTTATACTGCTGCTAATTAATACAATAACGCCACTAGACAAAGCAAGAGTAATGCTATGCTTTGTTTCGGCGATTTTTTGGTGCTCAATTATGAGTGACAAAATATATTTTAATAGTTGTTTCATATATAAAGTTTTGACTTCAAACAACTATTTTAGTCAATTATGTTTTATTTCCCATACCTGCTGAGCAGGGTTATATTGGTGATAGATTTTGTCAAGCTGCGTTTCATAAAAACTAAAAATAGGTTTTGAGTTTTGCATTACGACAAAGTGCACTAATACGTTATTATTAACATATGTACATAGTTTATAAATTGGCAGAGAACTTTCTACTGCTACTTGCTTTATTGGATATGATTGCTTTTTGTCAAACTTATTGGTATAGGTCAAGAATTCGTAATTGGACTTAGGTTCTTTAATGAAACTATTACAAAACACAAAAGCGGATACAAGTAGTATTGAGATGTTTGGCGAAAAAAACATTGAAGCGATAAACATTAAAAATATCAAAGTTGCAAATATTAAGTTAATAATTTTGCATAGCTTATATGAATGTTGTTTATTTGATTTTAAATCGATTAGTCCCATTAATACCCTTCCGCCGTCTAGTGGAAAACAAGGTATAAAGTTAAACAAGGCTGTTGTCAAACTTGCAAAACAAAATAGATTGGTATAGTTATAACTTATAGGAAACACCCACCATAAAGCAACCAATATAACTACGCAAACCAAGTTAATTAACGGCCCTGCTATGGCTATTAATATTTGGTCTTTTGGGTTTAGCTTTGAAGACTGCATATTGAGTGAAATACCAAAGGGTATAACTTTGATATTTGTTATCTGATAGCCTAACTTATATGCCACAAAAGCATGGGCGTATTCGTGTATAAACAGCACTAACATATAATTAATAAACAACAGAGCTTTGCCCATGGCTATAT
>JAZRTN010000124.1:0-7613 GCA_045652045.1 Clostridia bacterium | reverse complement strand
GTAGGTAAATCTAAACTTATTTTTTGTGGAAGATCAGTTTTATTTACTACTACAATAACTTTTTTGTTCTTTACAAGTTCTAAATTTTTTCTATCTTCAATTGAAAGTTCTTTTGAGCCGTCAAGTAACAAAACTATTAAGTCTGCTTGGTCTATTTGATCAAGTGCCTTTTGTATACCAATTTTTTCTACAACATCATCACTTTCGTGTAAACCTGCTGTGTCGGTAACATTAATTTTTGTATCTTTATAAATAAAACTTTCTTGCAAAGTGTCTCTTGTTGTACCTGCAATATCAGTTACAATCGCTCTATCAAATTGAAGTAAGGCATTAAGTAAACTGCTTTTACCAACATTTGGTTTACCTAAGATTGCTACATTAATACCTTCTTTAATTATTCTACCTTGATTTTCGGTATTAGCAAGGTTAGTCAATATTTGTTTTATAGATATAAGTTTTTGTTCTAGTTGTTTTTCGGTTTGATATTCAATATCATGTTCTGGATAATCAAGGTTTACTTCTATCTCAGCCAAAATGTTAGTTAGTTCAGTTTGTAATTTTTTAACAGTTTTAAATAAAGCTCCGTTAACTAAATCATAACTTGCTTTTACTTCGCTAGCTGTACTAGCGTTAATTAAATCAACAACACCTTCTGCTTCGTCAAGACTTACTTTACCATTAACAAAAGCTCTTTTTGTAAACTCACCAGGCTCAGCCAATCTTGCACCGTTATTTAAACATAAATCTATGATTTGGTTGCAGATATATGTACCACCGTGGCATTGAAATTCTACAACATCTTCACCTGTATATGATTGAGGATTTTTAAAATACACCATAAGACATTTTTCGTTTAAGTGTGTTGTTTTAATATCTCCAAGATACATCATTCGTGGAATAATTGTGTTGTTTAGTAATTTTTTTGATGCAAAAAAACTAGTGGCTATTTTTAAACTATCTTTACCACTAAGTCTTACAACACTTATACCTGCGTTTCCCAATGGGGTAGCCAAAGCTACTATTGTATCTTCTTGCATAAAATACCTCTAAAATTTTTACTTACATATTATAACACATAATATACAAAATGTAACAACATTTTTTATTATCAAACAAAATAAAAAACAGTGATAATTTTCACTGCTTTTAATTTTTATTATTTTACAATTGTTGGGTTTTCTACTTGGAAACTGCCTTGTGAAAGAATTTCGCTACATATTTTACCTTCTCTATATTTACTGTAAGAAACTTGTCTTTCTGCACCGGCATTTACAATTGCTGTAACGTTTTCTTCAAATAAACCTGTTGTATCTACACTGACTGTTGCGTTTTCTTCATAACCACCGTTTCTAATATAATCTTGTGTAAGTGGGTTAGTATAAGCTGCATAACGAGTATAAGTATAGTTTTGTGGAAGTCTTAAATTTGCAACTACGCCAAAACCTTCAAACATTTGAGTTGTAAGAGCTGGATCAAGGTTTTCTTCTACAAAATTTTCACCTAATGACCATTGAAGTAATTTACCACTATCAAGTCTATGTATAACTTCTTCGTGTTTTTCTGTAAGACAAATTGGGGCTCTTGCACCAAAGTCTACAACATATGAACCATCTACATTATCAAAAACGTGGTTTACAAATTTAACTAAGAATTGTTTATCATAAAAATCCTTAGCATACTTGCCACCATAACTATCTGTTAAGATTTTTGATAATTCTTTATCATAACCTAGTTCATAAGCGTTTTTGATTGATGGGAATTGTGCTCTTAAATCAACTTCTGGTTGAATACTAGCAATTGCTTCTTCTCTAACTTGAATAGCTTTTTTTGTTTGTTTAATTTTGTCAAATAAAGCAACTTTTGTTAAACCACTAACTAATGGGTTAGCTGTGCCTTTTTGATAATGTTCTAAATCTAATTTTAAATTTTGAATAGCTACTTGTGTATTTCTAATTGCTCTGTCTAATTCTTCTTGTGTTGGTAAAAACATAAGTCTATCCACGGGGATAACCAACTTTCCTGTCTTTTTAGCTAAACCATTTGCAATGTAACGAGAACCACTTCCAGGAGCACCATATACAGCAATAGAATCTTTTTTGTTAATCATAATTGTTTACCTCCGTTTTCTTTTATTTTTATAACAAAATTAGTATAACAAATAAAATTTCACATTTCAATAGGCAAAATAAAAAAATCTCATAAAATTTATGAGATTTTTTGTAATTTTTTATACTTTATTTATTGAAAAATTTGGTTTTTCTGATTGTTCAGAAGTGGTTTGACTAGTTATATTCATTTTTGCATATAAACTGTCAAGATAACTATCATTTGTAGAAACATTAGTTGATTTACCATTGGTATTAATTTGTTCAAATAGTTTACCTTGTTCTACTGTGGTAGTTGCGATTTCTTCGTAGCAGCCACTTTCAATAAATGGAGATGAGTAATCCATATTTACACATTGTGGTAATTGAACACCTACGTGAATTACTTCACCAAAGCCTTCAAAGTGTTTTTTAGTTTCTCCCCAATGAGTTAGACTTTCGTGTCTGATTGATGAGAAGTATAGGCTTGACTTTTTGCCACCTTCTTTTACCATAGAATATGTTACATCTGAAAATTCTTTATCAAGACATGCTGCTTGTTCTTGTGAAAATTGGAAAATATATTTACCATCAAGGTTTTTCATAATAGAAGCTATAAGCATATTATCAAATTGTTTAAGATACATATTCTCTGCATGAACACCACCAAGTTTTCCCATAGCTCTTGCAACATCAGGATTATATCCAAAATCATGAACACTAGGAAGATGATATTTAATTTTTAAATCTTCTAAAAATTTATATCTATCAATTTTACTTTGTCTACCTGTAATTGATTTTTGCATTCTTTCAAGTTCTTCTTGTGGAAGTCCTTTTTTTACAGCTCTATCATATTCTCTAATTTGTTTTTTTAATGCATCAGAATTGATTGCTATAAGTTGTTCAAAATCATCTACGCTTAAAAATCTAAATTCTTGCAAGTCTATAATAGGAAGCCCTGTTTTATTTGATAATTGAACAGCAAAAATTTTTGCAGAAACAGCATCTGCACCAACAACTGCGTAAGAACCTTTTTTATCTACCATAATATACCTCTTTGTATTTTTAAGTATTAACTACTTTTATTATAACAAATAATATATGTTTTTTCAATAGGTAATTTTTTATTAACAAAATTGTCATACAAAGTGACAAACTTTTATAAAAAAAAGATAGCCGTGTTTAGGCTATCTTAAATATATTATTGTTTTGGAGTTATAATCAAGTGACGGTTTGGTTCTTCACCTTCACTGTGAGTTGTAACTTGTTCGTTATCTGTTAATGCTGCGTGAATGATACGACGCTCATAAGCATTCATTGGTTCAAGTTCTACTGGCTTGTTTAGTTTAATAGCTTTTCTTGCTAGTCTTTCTGCAAGAGAAACTAATGTTTCTTCTCTACGTTTTTTGTAGTTTTGAACATCTAAATAAGCTTTTACTTTGTAACCTGCGTTTTTAAGAACGATTGAAAGTAGATATTGAATTGAGTTAAGAGTTTCACCTCTGTAACCGATTAAGTCGCTTACTTTATCACCTTTTACATTGTAGTTAATACCATCTTCTGTATTAGTAGAAGTAATAACTGTTTCGATATTTAAGTGATTAAATAAACCTTTTAAAAACTCCCCACCAATAACTCTTGCGTCATCAAGATTAACTGGTTGCTTTTTAGTTTCTTTTTCTTCTTTCTTTTCTTCTTTTTTTACTTCTTTTGTAGTTTCTACCTTAGCTTCTTTATTTTCTTCTTTTGTAACTTTGGTAGATTCTTTTTTTGTTTCTTTTTTAGCTTTTGGTTCTTCTTTTTGTTCTGGTTCTTCTAATGTTAGTTCAACCTTAGCTTTTCTAAATAAACCACCTTGATCAAGTATTTTAATATTAACTTGGTCTTGTGTTGCGTTTAGTTGTTCTAGGCCTTCTTTAATTGCCTTTTCAACAGTTTTTGCTGAAACTTGTATTGTTTTCATATTTCCCTCCTATCTTCTATAATCAACTCTGATTTTTTCTGCTTCTTTCTTATCACGCGCTTTTTCTACTTTATTGATAATAAATGTAGATAGTGGTGTAAGAATACTTGCCATTAAAGAGTTTATTATAATATAAACTGCAAACATTGCGTTTGAAGTCATCGCAAAGAACAACATCATTAGTGGCATTAATGCTAACATAATGTAGCTTTGCCAACCTTTCTTTTGTTCTTGTTGCTTCATTTGTTCACGTTTTTCTTTTGGTGGTCTTTGTGATAGACGCATCAAAAATTGTGATAGGAAGTTAACCAAAACTGCTAATACTGCTAGAATATATAGACCGTTACCACCTTTATATTCTTTTTTGACTTGTGCCATAACAGTATTATATTTTGCTTTATCTTCTGCTTTTTGTTCTTTGGCTGTTTTTATAACTACGCCGTCTTCTTTGATATCTTTGTATTTAATTTTTGCTGCACTTGTGTATTCTTCAAAACTTGGTATTGCTGATTGTTTTGTATCAGAACGCCAAATATTTTTTACCCAAAGCCAACTGTCTTTGATTTTTTCATAAAGTTCTGCAACTTCATTTTGAGCGTAGGTTTGAGCTTGCAATTTTTCGTCGTCATTAAATTGAAGTAATGCTTCGTCAAAATCAAGTCCTAAACCTTCGTAGTTTGCTTTGTATATTCTTGCGTTTTCGTCTGCAAGGGCAATATCATATCTTTTTTCTAGTTGATCATATTGATCTTGAACTTTGAAAGTTGCGATTTTGCCAAGTCCAGAATATAGTGTAAAGAATATTACAACAGTAAGTATTAAGTTTATAAACATAACTGCACATGAGCCACCCATGTTGAAGTTGTGTTTTTTGTAAAGTTCGTTTTGTTTTTCTTGCAATAACTTTTGGTTAGTGCCATAGCGTTTTTGAAGTTTATCTAATTCTGGTTTAAGATAAGCTTGCATACGAGTTGTTTTTGTAGATGCAGCGCGTTGGAAGTAATCAAGTGGAAAAAGTATTAACTTTAACACTATGATAAAAACAATCAATGCCCAAATGTAATTAGGTATTCCATTATAAAAGGCTTTTATAATAGATTCCCATAAACCTTTTGGCCATGTTGCAAGTAATGTGCTTAAAGTAGCCATTTAATATCTCCTTTGATATTTGGTTTAACAGGGTCATATCCACAATTTTTGTTCCAAGGATTGCAGCGTAAAATACGCCATATTGTTAAAAAACTACCCTTAACAACGCCATACTCTTTAATCGCTTGTAAGCCGTAGCTTGAACAAGTCGGAGTAAATCGGCAAGTCTTGGGTAGTAAGGGTGATATAAATAATTTATAAAAATATATTAGACCTAAACATAAAAGTCTAATAGGGTAGGTTATTACAAAAAATACCTTACCAAAAAAAGTTTTATTTTTCATAATACTAATCTAACAAACCAGCTTTTTGTAAAACTCTTTGCATCTGTATACGCAAGTCGTTATATTCGAGATTTTGTATGCCAGAACGCGCTACAAAAATATAGTTGTTTTTAGGAAGTTGATTTATAAATTCTTTAAATAAATGTGTTAGTCTTCTTTTTACTTTATGTCTTACTACACTATTACCCACTTTATTGCTGATAGAAAAACCAACTCTGATGTTTTCAAGTTTAGTAGGAACATATACAACGCTCAATACTTTATTTGAAGTAGTTTTGCCTTTTTTGTAGATGTAATTAAACTCTTTATTTTTTTTTAATCTAAACTGTTTTCCTAACATACAATCCTTAAAACTAAATTATCTCAAATTAAGCTGATAATTTTGCTCTGCCTCTGTTTCTACGATTTTTTAAAACTTTTCTGCCACCTTTTGTAGCCATTCTTTTTCTAAAACCGTGAACCTTAACTCTTTTTCTTTTGTTTGGTTGATAAGTTCTTTTCATAATTTTTTGCTCCTTAAAAGTTTTTTATATAGTCAATCAAAAAAAGTCTGTTACTTAAAAAAACTTTTTTTCATACTATAATCTCATAATAGACAAAGTAATTATATATTAACAACGGGTTATTGTCAACTATAAATTAACCCAAAAAGCCAAATAAAAATTATAAAATAGTGGGTTTTTGGGGTATAATAAGGCTAAATATTGTTGCATTTGTTTGACAGTATTTAAAAATAATTATAAAATTAAGTTAATAAAATATCCGGGGGAATTATATGAATATTTTAGAAATTTTACAAAATGGCGAATATGTATTTGCCGATGATGCTTTATTAAGCAAAAAAATGAAAACATTAGTTGAAACAGTCAACAAAAACTTTGCAGATATGCTACAAGCTTCACATAACTTCCAAGCATATGCAACAAGCCAACTTAACGGAGAAGCAAATCGTAAAATCGTTATGGCAAAAAGTTTGGTAGAATACTATCCAGACTGGCAAGCTCTAAGAGTTGCTTTTGATGAAGTTTCAAAAGAAGAAGGCGCACAAGTAGCTATTTATACAAATGCAAAAAATACACTTCTTAACAACCTAAGAAATCTTTTGAAAGAAACTCAAAGAGAACCTATCGTTTCTTTATATGATGTATTTAATGGTGATTTCAGAAGATGCGAACCAGGTCACGAAGTTGTTATCTTAGGTAACCACAACACAGCTATTATCGAAACAATGCTTAACGCATTTGAAACAGGCCTAGTTGTATATGGTCACTTTAATGAAATCGCTGGCAGACCTTTGGAAGCAAACTACAATAACGTTGCTCAAAACGTTCAAATGTGTAGAGCACAAGCAGCTCAACTATTCGGTGACAAACCAGGTAGAGTTGAAAAAATCGAACAAACTATTCTTAATATGGAAGATGTTGGTAAACAAGTTGTATTCTTTACTACATACAAACAAGATATGCAACTAGTAGGCGTTAAAGAAAAAGACCTTGCTAAATACGAAACATACTTCACAAAAGTTTATATGCCACTTAAAAAAGCATTACAAAAAGAGCTTAGATTTACTTTCTTAGAAATCTGCGACATCGTTGTAGACGAAAAAGACTTTAACACTGCTGATATTGATAATCCAGAAGCAGTTCAAGCATATGTTGAAGAACCAGTGGCTCAACCACAAGTTCAACCAATGCCTCAACAAGCTATGCCACAACAACCTCAATATCAACAAGCTCCACAAATGGCTCAACCAATGCAACAACCAGTATTTGACTTAAACCAAGAAATTCCACAACCAACAGAACCAATTAATATTGACGACGTTGATCCAAACAATCAATAATAAAAAAAATAAACAAGGGTAGTAATATCCTTGTTTTTTTTTATTAATGTTTAATTTTAATTATTTTTTATTTAATAAAAAAATCTAGTAAAAAAAATTTACTAGATTTTTATTTTTATTAATTGATTATTCTTACTGGTAAGATTAGATAAATATATTCATCACCCTCTGTTGGTGTGATAACACAAGGGCTAGATGGCATATTAAAGCTAATTTTTATAAATTCGTCACCTATAACTCTTAGGCTTTCTGTAAAGTATCTAGAATTAAATGCGATAACTAAATCATTA
>JAZRTN010000123.1:0-8528 GCA_045652045.1 Clostridia bacterium | reverse complement strand
ATCTACTTGAACAGATGTCAGTACATTTAGAGTATAGTCAATTAATGAGTAATAAGTTGTTGAAGTTGTACCACCTGTTTTCTCTAAAGCATCATAATCTTCGATAGAGTATGTGCTTATTACTTCGCAGTTTGTAATAATACCTGCGTTTTCTGCTGCGATACCACCTATATTGATTGTCTTGTAGTTTGCCAAATTCATTGGATTGACTTTATCATTTGGCAAAGCAACAATTAAGTTTTTAATAATTGTATCTTTTTCAATTGAATTAAATAGTCCTAGGTTAATTGTTGTTGAAGCTGTACCTGACGCCCCGTCATCATATGCAAAGTTTTTGATAGTGATGATTTTGTTGTTACCATCCAAGCTTGCAATTCTTGTTGTCAAAGGAGCATGTCTTTCGATAACAATATCTGCCATTAAGATGTAGTTACCATTATCTGTCATACCTCTTAAGTCATCTTCGGTATAAATTGGTATAGGTCTGTCAGCATTCGAATCTGCTCTAACTTGGACTGTAAATGTTTTTGTAAATAATTGTACTCCTGCTGTATCTGGATCGTCGGTAAACATTAACACTCCACTATCATCATAGTAATAATAGAATGACAATGCCATAGCAACTGTACCAGATTGAGTAGAACCTACCATTGAAACAATGGCTTGTGCTTGTCCAACGAAAGATTTTGTAATACTAAATGGTAGAACTAGTGAAGTATCATCAATGTTAACAAAGTTACCGTTACCTCTAACATACTTCCAATAAGCGATAGTATTTGTGCCTACTAGTTGACGAGAGATTTCCATACTCTTGTTATTAATATTTGATGTGCTGCCTGGTCCAACAATATCTGCTTTTAGCTGCATTGTGCTAGAAACTGTAAATGTAAGTAAACCGTCTTCTTGCAAGTTTGCAATTGCTACATCCTCTAATACAACGTCAACAACTTTGATAGTGCGATTCTCTGAAACAATTTCTTCTTTACCATCTACGTTTACAACATACGTTGCTGTAACTTCTATATAGTCACCCACTGCCGCAGAATCAAGCAAGGTTAATTTACCCTCACTATTTATATGTGCAACGTTTACTTTTGGTTGAAGTGTTGCGCCGCTATATGTGTTGTAAGATATTTCGATTAAGTCTGATTTTTCGCCATTTGAAAGTTCAGCTGTAATATCAATAGAATCAGATATTCCTTCTTCTTTGCTACCAATAGATATTACGTCTCTTGTTGTGTTGATTTTTAGTCCAGGCAAATCTTCTACTTCAAATGTATAGCTATAAGTTTCTACTTCTCCATTTCCATATGTTGCATTTACATGGACTTGGAAGCTATCTACAAGATATAAATCTGCACCAGAAATTAGTTGAATATGTAGGTATCCATCAAAACTATATTGTTCGTAAACATAGAAATATGTACTGTCTCCATTAACAATTTCATGTTTTTCTTCCATTTTAATATAAATAAAACCATTTTCTTCATACATTGAAGGGAAAGTTTCGTATTCACCAGTTACTCTGGTGATTGTATATTGGCCATGATAATTAGATAGACGGAGTAATGATGTTACGCCAACTTGATCTTCTTCATATATGCGAGGTGCAAATCTATATTTAACACCTTCTGCCAGTGTTGCCTCGTCTAGGTTTTTAACAAGTTGAGCGAAATTAACATTTCCTTCTGTGCCTGTTGCATATAAAGAGAAGTTTTCTACACCAGCATATATTGGATCACTGTCTATTGACAATAAACCAAATCTTGCAGGGATAATTGAACTTGTTGGGTTTTGCTTAAAAATAAAGTCACTTGTTTGGGTGTCAATTTTATCAAATTGATAATAAGTCCCATCAATATGCAATAATCTTTGTGGTACAAGTTCTACTTCTACTGTTTTTGTTACTGCTTCGTTTGACAAAGCAATAAATTTGATAGTATAGGTTGTTGGAGTTGTTGTATATTCAAAGCCTGTTTTTACTGAAAGGGCTATATTGCCTACATATTCTCCACCTACACCTAATTCAAATAACATTGTAATATTGTTAATTTTTAATGCATTGTATAGAGCTTGTGCTTCATCATCTTCATAATCTCTACCAGATGCATCTTTTACTTTTTTGATACCTGCAAGTTCGTAGTATACATTGCCTTGTTCGTCAATGATTTCTACTGCTACACTATCAAGAGTTGCATCTGTTAATAGTTCAAAGCTAATTTGTTGAGGAACTGATGCTGTAAGTTGAATTCGCGAATTTGGTCTAGCAACGATTCCTGTTGCACCTGAGAAAACTTTAACACTAAATGCTATTTTTCCTATTTGATCTCTGTCTTCTGGGTCTGCACCAAAGAATATTTGCTCATCACCAATACCAATAAGGCTACCTGGTTTTTGGACAACTCTAACATCAACCTCTACACCGTTAGTTTCTTCTAACGCGTATATTATTTCATCTGTAATTGTGAAATATGTTTCGTCAGCTATTGTGTAGATAACTTCAAAATTTGGATAAACTACAACATCATCACAGTAATAAACTGGGAATAGTTTTTGTGTACTACCTCTTCTTACAGAAACAGATTGGTTATTTAGATAATTTAAGTCTTGGTCTTGTTGAATTAAACTATTACCTACAAGGTTTGAGTTGGTAAACAACTTCATTGAAGTTACTTTTTGAATAATATGAACAGTAATTGTAACTTTTAAGTTTGTATTAAGTCTTGCTACAAATTGAAGTGTTACTGTACCTGTTGCTAATGTTATAAGTTTGCCATCATTAGTTACTTTGGCAACTAATGGATTTGAACTTGTAACAAGTAGACTTGCAGTTTTCAGTTGAGAAGGCTCAACTGTAATGTTGAATAATTGTTTAATATCATAATTATTATAGTTAGTGTTGTTCGCACTGTATTTTAACAAAATATTATTTGATGACAAACGTCTCGCATCAATTGAAGGATCTATTCTGTTATTAACAACAACTGAAAGTGTTGTTGGAACTAGTTTTACAAATGTTGCATTATAGCTAGGAATTGCATCCACTTGATAAGTAATTACCGGCCAATTGTCATTTAGTGAGCTATTTGATATCCAGCCTGTTCTTGTTGAGAAAATATTGTTTGCAGCATTTTTATTGCTTGTAATAGTTTCATCGCTTGAGCTATACCAACCGTCTGGGTATTGACCTACAACATTTGCAGTACCTACAAGAGAAATATCTCCACCAACAAAAGAGTACTTTAATCCACCAGCTGCTGTACCCTGTGCTACTTGCCCGATAAGCGCTCCGTGATTAGCTCTTGCTTGAGAGTTCGCAGCAACTGCAACTCTACCAACAAAGTAAACATCTAAGATTCTTGAATCACCTTCAAGTTTACCAACAATACCGCCAACTGACGAACCTGAAGTTGCTGTTACATCTAGACGGAATTTTGAGTACGAGTAGTTAATGTGTGTATCAACTGCATTACCTACTACGCCACCAACTAAAACATTAAAGTCGTTGTTTTGAACTTTTATATTTTTGGTAGTTGTCTTTTTGATATCAGAGAAACTTACTGAATATACGTATGAAATATAGGTGTTTTCTGAGTAACCTATTACACCACCAACTGAGTTCTTAGCTTCAATAAAGATATTGTCGCTAGCTCCATCTTCCATATCTTGATAGCTCTCTACTCTAGCATAATCTATTTCGGCTACTTTTGCATATCCAACTATACCACCTACATAAGTGTTTGCTACAATTTTTGTAGAAGAGTTAGAATTTATAATTTTGCTAGGCTTAATATTAACACCTTCAGCCTTACCAACAATACCACCAACGTTATAATGTCCAGTAATTTTGCCTGAACTAGAAACATTATATATTGCTGCGCCTATATAGTCAGGATCAAAGTTTTCTGTATTTGTATAGTTATATCCGACTATTCCACCATATGCAGATTTAGAGTTTTTAGTATCCGCACCGTTTGGTGTGATATTGACAGAAACGTCTATTCCTTGGTTTTGTATAGTCGCGGTAAACACAATGTTTTGCGAAGCCCCTACATCTTGATAAGAAGATTCATCAATACGATTAAATATTCCATAAATACCGTTGATAACGTTGGTGTTCATACCCGCAATACCACCAGCATTAATTGCTTGATATACTGAATCTCTTACTACAATTGTTCCATCTACAATATTTGTGTATGGAGTGTATTGTTCTAGATAATCATTAACTGTTAAATCAACTAGTTCATTGTTGATTATTTCGCCAGTTGAATACATCGCGATAAGATCTTCAAAAGTATCTGTAAAGTCATCTACAAGATATTTTGGAGAAATAGGCAAACTTGTATCGTTTGGATCTGCCTTATTGCCTTTTGTTGTTGCAAAATTAAAGATATGTCCGTTGTTAGCACCTACCATACCACCAACGTTAATATAATCTACATCTGCGTTATATACACCATCATAACTTGAAACTAAAAAGTCATTAATTTCAACTGAACAGTTCATAATTAAACCGTTGTTTACACCAGCAAATGTACCGATATTTTTAGCCTTAATATCACCTGTTACACTTATTCTTGAAACTGTTAAATGTACGTTAAATATTGCGCCAGTAGATGATATAGAACTAAACAAACCAATGTTTTCGTCTCCATGAGATTCCACTGTTAAGTTAAAAATTGAGTGGAATAGGTGTAAATCTTCTCCACCATCAACTGCTTTAACGTGATAGTAACCATTAAGTGTTCCTGAAAACTCTTCAAGTGGTTCGATTACTTCACCTGTTAGGTCGATGTTGTTTCCTAACAAGTAGTGTTTTGTTGGAGCGTCACCTATACGTTTAAGTTCTTCAACATTAGTTATAACATAAGGATTTTCTAATGAACCATCTGCAACATTGATACAAATATCAACATAAACTGTACCATCATTCAAGCTTTGCATATTGTCTTTTGCAAACATTCTTAAATAAACCGTACCGCTCTCAGTTGGACTAGAAATAATGCTATTACCACTAATAGAAATTAATGAAACAACTTCGTTGTCTGGGTAAAATTCTATTTCTCCACCTTCGCCAAATGTATATAACATAAGTTTTAGTGCATTAACATAAACATCTGTTGGGTCATAACTAATTTTTAGTTCGTGAGTTTCGCTTTGACGCATATTTAATAAATAAACGTCACCAGCTTTTGTTAAGTTGTCAATACTCAAAGTTTTGATTTGAATTGCGCGCTTAATATTAACTATACAAGAAAGAGTTGTTGATGTGCCAAACTCTCTTACAGTTATAGCCACTATAACGGTTGCGCTCTTTTCTCCTGGATTTAAGCTTGCCTGATATCTGCCACGAGCAAGTTCTACAAGATTACCATTATTGCCTATTAATGTGTATGTAACGGCTGTTGGGTCATCATAAATTGTAGCTGTCGCAGGAGACATTAATGCGTAAACTTCAACCAATGATTGATCTTTGTATTCGTAACCTAATGAGTCTGCACTATAAACTGTTAAGTTTGTACGATTTAACGTAATTCTTGTGGTAGGAATAAATACTGTTAATTCAAAAGTTTTTACTATTTGAGCTTCTACCATTGTTAGGTAGTTATCTGCATCCAGCTCAAACTTGTAGTAGTTTGCAGTAACAGTAATTAATGTTGTTCCTTCACCACGAGTTACAACTATACCAGAAGTATTAACTGTTGCAACTTTTGGTTCAGATGAAGAATATTCGTAAGAAATAATGCCTGAAACGTGTGGATTAACTACACTGTAGATATTAAATCTACCGCCTGCTTTAGCACTAACTTCGCCTAATTCTCCACCAATATTAGTTGCCTGAGTTATTATTTGGCTAGAAATAGGATTGTCAACTTTTAATAAAACATCATTAACAGCCATAACAATTCTTACTCTAATTGATTGAGTAAAGCCATTGTTTGCAACTATCTCTACTGTTGTTTCACCAATCTTTAATCCTGTTAAAAGGAATTTGAAAGAATCAATTTTTTCAACTTCTACATAATTTGGATTAAAGTTTGCTTGAATATTTGAAGTGTCTGCGTTTGCATTAAAAGTAAGCATCATTTGAGTTTTATCAATGTTTTGAGCAGAAACGCCTTCGTACAATTTTAATACATATTCTCTCTTGTCTGATGTAATTTCGCTAACACCATAGTTTGATGTAACAAAATACTCATTAACAACAAGTTCTGTTTGTGGATTCGATGCAGAACCATTAGCATATTCTATATATTTTTCAATAATGGTTGTAACTCTCAAAGTAAAGGTTTTACCAATAGAATCTTGTGTAGCTTTAAGATAAAAAGCATTATTAGAAAGCATTGTGAAAGAGCCGTTTTCTGGTTGAATAGGAATGCCGTTAACATTGCAAATTTCAAAGAATCCAGAAACGTCTCTGTCAACATCTAATATTTCTACCTTTAAATATTTGTTGGCTTCGTCAACTGCTGAGTTTGAGTTAGAAGAAACGTTTAAAACAATCTTAGAACCATACGCTATAGTTGTTGCTGTTGTTTTATATGTATCATAAACGATTAATGTGCTATTGTTTGAGTAGGAAGTCCCATCTTGTTTTAAATCGATTGATCTAGGAATACCTGAAACTTCTACTGTAATTTTTGCATCATCGCTAAGAAGATATTCCATATCGTTGGCGATATTCTTAATTTTGATTTTGAAATTAACATAAGATATACCACGGATACTTCTTGCTCTGATTTTAAATTTTTGTGTTCTTGTAACAACTTGTCCGCCTACTGTTGTAAAACCATCTTCGGCTGGTAAGTGTGTCACTTCGATAATATTGTTATCACCTGAAACAATAGGTGTAACTGCTATCTCTTGACCAGTTGGAACTGTTACAGAAACTACTTCGCTGTATAAGTCTGTTGAGTTTGAGAATAGCACCATATTTGTTTTGTCTTCGTGCATACCATTGAAAGATACTTGTGCGCTATCTAATATAACTGAACTAGCATCAATGTCACGAATAACATTTATTCTAACTTCTTCTGAAATGCTTGGGTTATCTTTTGAAATAACCTTAATAGTTAGACAGTTGTCTAATGTTGCTGGGGTTACCATATTATCAACAACATCTTCTGTTACTGTTAAGATACCCTTCTCATCAATTGAGATATTGTTTTGGTTGTTGATACCATAATTTGTTATGACATAGTTCACATCTCTTTGGTTTGTAACAAATGGTTTTTTAGGGTAAAAACTAATGTGTTCATATAAGTTAAGAGGGATTGAGTGAGATACTGCAACGTTTGCTACATTGCCATTGTCATCTTTAAAATCTAAGCTCTGGATAGGAAGAATAACTTTGACTTTAACTTCGGCAAACTTAGATGCTGTTTCTACTGACTTGGCAGAAAGTATAAACAGATTATCATAAGTTGGCTTTAAGGCTTTAACCTTAACTGATGAACCTTTTGAGTGGTTGTTTTGTTTTGTAAACTCCAACGCATCTGGATCAGAACAGCTAAAATCAACCGATTTGTTAATTCCCTTAACACCACTAACGATAGCGTTCAAATCAGTTTCCTGTCCATAATAAAGAACCAAAGTTTCTCCGACGAAATTTGGTGATTCTAGCTCAACTTTTAAGTTGGCGTACTTTTCTTTGTCGCAACCGAATAAAACGCCACAAACTGCGACGATTATTAAGGTTAAAAATGTCAAAGCTTTTTTCATAATTTTACCCTCAAACTTATTATGCGAATTTGTCATAAAATTACGCATATTAATTTAATATATATAATTATATTTTATTATAAATATACTTGTCAAACAAATACACCAAATATTAAGGCCTAAGCAACTTTTTTTGAATATAAAAAACCGGTGTAAATTTGGCAAAAAACTACTAAATTTACCCCCAAAATTAATGTCGTTTTAGCATAAAACTTCAACAAAATAAGACTTAATTTTAAGCAAAAAATAAACAAAAAAACAGGCTAAAATTAACCTGTTTTTTTGATGTTTTTATACTTATTTTTGGTGGCAATTCCACCCCTTATATGCCTTAGCGACAAGTTAAAATCTAGTAGTTTTGCGACCTTTTTGTATAGTTTAAAATTAAGTTTTTTTAATCTTACCGTTAAGTCAAAATGCACTGTGCTTTTACTAATATTAAAAGCTTTTGCCGTGTCTCGTATGGTTGTTTTTTTGTTTAAAATAAACACAGCTTCTTGCTTTACTCTAACATCAATATTCATAGTCACCCCTTAAATGTTGATGTTAAAATATATGTAGATTTTTTTGATATTATGTCAAAATAGTGCCAAATAAATAAAAAAAGTTGCTGGATAACCCAACAACTAAATCTTTTAATTATTTATAATTAGTCTTCGTTTTTAGAATTTGCATCAATAAAGTTAGCAATATCACTAACAGTCTTTAAGCCTTCTGCCTTGTCATCTGGAACACTGATTTCGAACTCTTCTTCCAAAGTCATAAGCATCTCTATCATATCAAGAGAATCTGCACCTAGGTCT
>JAZRTN010000122.1:0-5935 GCA_045652045.1 Clostridia bacterium | reverse complement strand
TGTTTACTACAATCATAAAACATAAATCACTTTTTATGTATGTAGGCATACTTACATCAGTAATCATTGGTTATTATTTTGAAAAAAAATATGTTAAGTTTGACCCACAAGCTGGGGTGTTGTTCACAATATTTAAAATAGCCTTTGGTGTGCTTTCAACTTACGGATTATATCTTTTGATTGGCTTAATCTTCCCAAATATCCTATTCTTCTATATGTTGCAAACTTTTATCACTGGACTATGGGCGACACTAGGCATTATGGCGTTTTTCAAATGGTTCAAAAACTTTATGAAAATCGATCAGCAAAAACAAGAAAAAAAATCTGCCGAGCAAAATGATTTAGTAACTACATCACAAGAAATAGAAAATAAAGAAGAAAATGTTGAAGATAAACCCTTGCCAAAAACTAAGTCTTCAAAACCAGTTCAAAAAACTGATGATTTAAAGCCAAAAGCTACAACAAAATCTTCCACAGTATCAAAGACTCTTGCAAAGTCAAAAGTCTCAAATAAACAATCGCAAACAAAATCAACTAAACCAAAAACACAAGTTAAAGGAAAATAATTATGCTATCATCAACTAGCCCTAAAAACACCATAAATATAGCAAAAAAGTTTGCCAAAACTCTTAAAGCAGGCGACGTAGTTATACTATGCGCCGACCTTGGCAGTGGCAAAACGGTTTTTGCAAAAGGTATGATAAGCGCATACGGTGTTAAAGAGCCTGTTACAAGTCCAACCTTTACAATAGTAAACAAATATACTTCAAAAAAAGCAACAATTTATCATTTTGATATGTACAGACTAGAAGATTACGAAGAAGCCCTTGCTGCTGGTCTTGATGAGTTAATCGAAGACCCAACAGCTATCAAAATTATAGAGTGGCCAGAAAAGTGCCCAGAGTTGTTGCCAGATAACTATTACAAAGTTACCATCAACAAAGTTGATGACAGTACACGTACAATTAATATAGAAGGTGTTTAAAATGAATATTTTAGCAATTGATACATCAAACTCAAACTTGCTAGTAGGTTTAAAAGCTACAACAGGTGAATATACAAATGCACCATTATCTACATCAAAACATCTAGAAACTTTGCTTCCAGAAATTGACAAAGTGCTAGACCAAGCGTCTTTTACGCTAGATAATGTCGACATAATAGGTGTGGTTGTAGGTCCTGGTTCTTTTACAGGTATACGTATAGGCGTAGCAACAGCCAAAGCAATTATGTTTGTAAGACCTAAGATAAAATGTGTCGCAGTAAACTCAATAGATTTGTTAGCATATAATATTTTATCAAAGTTAAATACAATACAAGATGTAGTGTGTGTTATACCAAGTACTTTAAAGAAGTTTTATGTTGGTGTATATCGTGGCAAACAAAAAGTTATGCAAGACCAAATAATGGAACTTGCAGAGCTTAAAGCCTTTATTCAAGACAAAAACTATACAGTAGTTGTACCGACAGGCACAAAACTAGATTTGCCTTTAACAACAGTAGAGCAAACAATAGAGCATAAATCTCTGTTTAACTTTATAGAAAGAGCAAAAATAGACAACAACTTTGTTGATATCAACAACCTAAAACCATACTATCTAGGCGTAAGCCAAGCAGAAGCAGAACTTCTAAAAAAGGAAACAAAAGATGGCACAAATTTATAGATGTGATGACAGACACTATGACAAAATGTTCGAAATTCATCAAGAGCGCTTTGGCGAAGAAGCAATGCCAAAAAACTTGTTTATGGACGAACTAAACACTCCAAGCAGAGTTTATTTTGTAGCATTAGATGATAACACTGGCGAAGTAATAGGCTATGCAGGTGCGTGGAACACAGGCGATGACTATTCTATAATAAGCGTTGCAACAACTCAGTCTCATGCACGTCAAGGTGTTGCTTCAAAACTTATTGGTAGACTCATCGGAGACGCCAAGGAAAAGAGCATTTACGCTTTGTCACTAGAAGTCAACGAACATAACGAACCAGCAATCAACTTGTATCGCAAGCTTGGTTTTATCATAACCAACACCAGAAAAAACTACTATAAAGACCGTGCATCAGCACATATTATGTGGTTGTATTTGTAATTTACTTTGAAATAAAATTTTTGAGGTAAATATTGATATATAAAGGCACATACCTTAACTACACAGTCTGTGGCAAAGGTGAACAATATGTTTTATTTTTGCACGGCTGGGGTGGTAGTACTCAAAGTTTTTTGTGTTTACAAAACTTTCTTCAAACTAACTATACGTGTATAAATTTAGACTTTCCACCATTTGGTAAAAGTGGCAAGTTGATTTGTGACTGGACAGTCCAAACTTATGCGCATATGGTACTTAAACTATTAAGAAAGCTCAACATAAAAAACATAAACATTGTATGCCACTCATTTGGTTGTAGAGTAGCTTTGTATATAGCAAGTCTTACAAATATTGTAAACAAACTAGTTATAATAAGTGGAGCAGGAATTAAACCTAAGATTACTTTAAAAAAGCGTGTTAAAATATTAAAGTATAAACTTGCAAAATTGTGTGTAAAGTTAAAACTTTGCTCAAAGTCAAAGCTAAACAAGTATGGAAGCAGCGATTATAGGGCATTAGACAACACAATGAAGCAAACTTTCAAAAATATTGTAAATTTTGACCAAACAAGTATGCTAAAATATATAAAATGTGCTACACTTATTTTATGGGGAAATAACGATACCCAAACGCCATTGTATATGGCAAAAACACTCAATCAACATATTAAAGATAGCGCCTTGATAGTTTACCCAGGCGACCACTTTATGTATCTAAACAACTTAGATAAAATTAACACTATATTAAACAAATTTTTTAATTAAGGATTATTTATGAAGTTTTTTTCTTATGCAAATCCACATATGTATATAAGCATAGCATTGTCGTTGGTTAATGCGGCAATACTTCTTTTTGCTGCATACAAATTTTTTCAAATTATTCAACTATCAGGTTATAAACTAAAAGGTTACTTTGTCTGGATAAAAGATACCAAGGCAAAATACATCTCTCGTATACTTACTTTATCGTTATTAAGTCTTGCTTGTAGCCTTGTAACCAACGCTTTGTTCAATGAAGAAACATACTCAGCAGGACTATACTTTACATATCTAGGTATGATTTTCTATGTGTATTTTTCAGTGATTTTCTGCATCAACTTGTATGCTGCACCAAAAAAAGTCCCACTAAAAAATACCACTCGTATGACTAGACTAAATATAGCTTTATATATATTTGTGGCAGGTATAACATTTATTCTTCTTGCAGTAACTTCTGAGTTCTTACCACCATTGTTCCATACATCAGTTATCTGCCTAACTCCATTGATGTTGCCTGTATTGGTACCATTTGTACACTTGTTACTTGTTCCATTAGAAAAACTAATCATTAACAAATATGTTATCCAAGCAAAACATAGATTAAAAAAATACCCAGACCTTATCAAAATTGCTATCACAGGTAGCTATGGTAAGACCAGTACAAAATATATTTTAAACACTATTCTTTCTCAAAAGTATAATGTTTGTATGACGCCACATAGTTTTAATACAATAACAGGTGTTTCAAAAGTAATTAATGATTACCTAAAACCTCAAAATGAAGTTTTAATTACCGAAATGGGGGCAAGAAATGTAGGTGACATTAAAGAGCTTGCTGATTTCATTAAACCAAAGTACGGTATTATAACAAATATCGGTACACAGCATTTATTAACATTTGGAACAGTTGAAAATATTGAAAACACTAAATACGAACTTATCCAAGCTCTACCACAAGATGGTTATGCAGTGTTTAATGGCGAAAACGAAGGTTGCAAAAAACTTTACGACCGTTGTACAATAGAAAAGTCGCTTGCAGGCAACTGTGATCAAAGCAAAGTAACATATTCACGCATTAGAGTAGACAAAAATGGAACTCACTTTACATTAATGATAGGTGAGAGCAAAATGAACTGCAATACAAAACTTATCGGTAAACATAACGTAGACAATATTGTTTTGTGTGTACAAATGGCCCTTAAACTTGGCCTTAGCCATGAGCAAATAGTTGCAGGCATCAAAAACTTAAAACCAGTTCCACATAGGCTAGAAATGACTGTTAACGAAAATAACGTTACCATCTTAGATGACTCATATAATGCAAGTGTCGAAGGTTCAGAAGTAGCACTTGAAGTGTTGTCAAAGTTTGGCAACAAAAAAATTATCGTAACACCAGGCCTTGTAGAACTAGGCAGTAGAGAAAAAGAAGAAAACTTTAACTTTGGTGTAAAAATGTCAAAGGTTGCTGACTATATAGTTATTGTCAATAAAGTAAACTTAGAAAATATCAAAAAAGGCATAGAGAGTACTAAGTTTAATATGACAAGAGTATACGAAGCCGAAACATTAGACGAAGCAAAACTTTTACTAAAAGGCATTGTTCAAAACGGAGATGCTGTGTTGTTTGAAAACGACCTTCCAGACAACTACATCTAAAAAAACAAAGCCGCTCACAAAAGATAAATTTATTGATTAAAAATATTTTTTGTGAGGTTAATATGAAACAAAATATAATGGTTATCTTTGGTGGCAAAAGTGTTGAACACGACATATCAGTTATAACAGGTGTTCAAGCTATCAATAATCTTAATAAAAATAAATATACCATCTACCCAGTTTTTATAGACAAGCAGGGTAGATGGTTTTTTAATGAAAAGTTTGATGATATCAATAATATCATTAACTACAAAAATCTAAAATCAACACATTTAGTAACAATGTTGCCACAAGACCAGACTCTTTATAAGACAACAAAAAACAAGCTTAAAAAACTAGCAGAAATTGATTGCATAATTTGTTGCACCCATGGTGCTTCGGGCGAAAATGGGGCATTACAGGGCTTATTTGAGCTAGTAAATATTCCTTATACCAGTCCGAACGTACTTTCAAGCGCAATCTGTATGGATAAACTTGTCTCAAAAAAACTTTTTGAAAATAGCTCAATTCCAGTTGCTTTATATATGAGTTTTAGTGATAAGCAAATACAATTTTCACTACAAACAACCATAGATCAAATTTTATCCAAACTAAGTTTTCCATTAGTCATCAAACCTAACAATCTTGGTAGTAGCATTGGTATTAGTTTTGTTAAAGACAAAAAGTCTTTAAAACAAGCTTTAATTGTAGCAAGTTCATTTAGTGATAAAGTTATTGTAGAAAAAGCTGTTTCAAACCTGTACGAAATAAACGTTTCAGTTTTTTATCACAACGGCAAAGTTCAAGTGTCCCTTCCAGAAAAGCCTACTACCCAAAAAGACTTTTTATCTTTTGAAGAAAAATACCTTCATAACCCTTCCAAAAAATCTGGTATGGCAAGTTTAAGTAGAGAGTTTCCAGCAAAAATAAATAAAGATGTATATGACAAAATTATTTTATATAGTACCCAGGCTTACCTTGCCTGTAACTTAAACGGGCTAGTGAGAATAGACTATCTTGTCGATTCTAAAACTAACAATGTCTATATTAACGAAATAAACACTATACCTGGCTCACTTAGTTTTTATCTTTGGAAAGACAAATATTCCTTTATGCAACTACTAGATATTATGATAGAGGAGAGTATAAAAAATAAAGTTGAACTTAACAAAAAAACAATTGTATACGACACCAATGTTTTAGACAACTTTGCTCTAAACAGCGACAATATAAAAATGCACAAGTAGTTACAAATTTAGTTTGTTTTCTATGCTTTGTATTATATCTTTGTTTTCCCCAAAACTAACTAGCTTTATGCTGTTTATAATAAACTCTTTTTCTTGTGCAGTAAAATATGTGGTTGATAGTTTATAGTGTTTGTCTATACCTATGCCACCGTTTTTGCCTGTATACGTTACGGTAGGTACCCCAGCAGTTTCTAAGTCGTTTAAATA
>JAZRTN010000121.1:0-5178 GCA_045652045.1 Clostridia bacterium | reverse complement strand
TCTTCTTGCTTTTTACCAACGTTTTTAATCTTCTTAATAAACTCATCTTTGTTGTACCAAAGTTGATTACACAAGTAAACTAAGAATGAATACATATGATATGTGATAAGTGCAAGTATGATTACATAGAACACATTTTGAAGTGACAAGCTAGCATAATCGAAGAACGCATTTGGTATCAATATCATAGCTAGTACAAACAAGCCAAACACTGATGCGCACAATACAGATTTGTATGTGTCAAATGGTTGAGCGATTTTGAATAGAATAATGAAACCACTAAGTATAACAATAAGTGAAGCCATTGTTGAAATAGTAGCGTCGCCTAATGGAACAAACAAATTAAATGCATAGATAAGTAAAGTATTAACAAGCATTGTTATTGAAGCAGGAAGAGAAGTAATAATCAGTTTGGACATAAATGTTCCACGGATAGGAGTGTTGTTTGGTTGTAATGCTAAACCAAATGAAGGAACACCAATTACTAAACTTTCTAGCAGCAACAATTGTTTTGTTTGGAAAGGATAAGCGTTTTTAGTAATCAAGCAGAATATTGTTAAGAATATTGAGAAGAAAGTTTTCATCAAGAATAATGAAGAAGATTTTGAAATGTTATTAACAACACGTCTTCCTTCTGCAACAACTGCTGGCATTGATGAGAAGTTGCTGTCTAGCATAACTAAGTTACTTACGTTACGTGCAGCTTCGCTACCACTAGCCATAGCTATTGAACAATCTGCTTCTTTTAGGGCAAGTACGTCGTTGACACCGTCACCAGTCATAGCAACTTTTTTGCCTTGTTTTCTTAATGCTCTAATTAACCATTTCTTTTGGTCAGGGCTTACTCTGCCGAATACTGTATATTTGTTTACGATGTTTGGTATTTCTTCGTTGCTAACACCATCCATACTGATGTATTTTTCTGCACCGATTATACCAACACGTTTACTAATTTCGCTAACTGTAAGTGGGTTATCACCAGATATGATTTTGATTTCTACGTCGTTGTCGTTAAACCACTTAATTGTTTCTACTGCGTCTGTTCTGATATTGTCTTGTATTACAATAATAGCAGCAGGTGTGTTTTCTTTTGGAGCTTTATCTTTTTCGATACGGTGTTTGCTTTCTGCAAGTAGCAATACACGGTAACCTTTTTGTAAATATGTGTAAATTGTTTTTTGTACTTCTTTGTCTATCTTTTTGTTTACCATTTCTGGTGCGCCTAAGATATATGTTAGACCATTTTTAAATGTGATAGCACTGTGTTTACGTTCACTGTTAAAGTCTAGTTGAATATCTGGCATAAACTTTGAGTTTGCACCAAAGTGATTAAGTAGGGCAAGTGAAGTTTGGTTGTTTCCACCAAATACTGCTTGGATACTTCCCATAACATCATTGATGTATTCAGGGGTTTTTCCGTTCAAGCATACAACATCTTTTACGACCATACTGCCGTCTGTGATAGTACCAGTTTTGTCTAAGCAAAGAACATTAGTTCTTGCAAGCATCTCAATACCATACAAGTCTTGAACAAGTGTACGTTTTTTAGCAAGTTTAATAACTCCAACTGCAAGGGCTACGCTTGTAAGCAAGAACATACCTGCTGGTATCATACCTATGATAGAACCTGCTGTAAGTTCAACTGTTTTAACAATATTGCCGTTCCATTGGTTATAGTTGTTTATTACTGTAAGTATTCCTAATGGAATAATAATAACGCCAATAGATGTGATTATTAAGTTAAGAGCTTTAAGTAAGTCGCTCTTTGGATTTTTAAACTTTTTAGCTTTTTGAGTAAGTTTAGCAGAATAACAATCAGCACCAACCTTTTCTACAACGGCTGCGCAATTACCTGCTGTAATAAATGAGCCACTATATAATATGTCGCCAGCGCCTTTCTTTACTGTTTCGCTTTCACCAGTAAGTAAGCTTTCGTTTACTGATACTTGGCCTTCTTTAATAATACAGTCAACGCATACTTGTTTGCCTAGTGAGAAGTATATTAAGTCGTCTAAAACAACTTGTTCTACTGGGATTTGTATTTTTTCACCAGCACGTTTAACTTCTGCTATCGGGGCAGTGACTAGCGTGATCTTTTCGACTGTGTGCTTTGCTTTGATTTCTTGTATAATACCAATAAGCATATTAGAAAGAATAATTGCAAAGAATATTAAGTTTGTCCAGCTGCCTACTGCTATTAAAGCGGCTACCACTGCAAAACATAATACGTTAAAGAATGTAAAGATATTGCCAAAGATAATTGCAAAGTAAGACTTGGTAGTTTTTACAGTTGAGTTGTTGATAAGACCTTGTTGTTGTCTAGTGTCAACTTGATCATCAGAAAGACCTGTTTTTAAGCTTGGGTCGTATCTCTTTACGCCTTCTCTTGCGACACCCTTTAATGCTTTTATCTTTTTACCAGTAAAGGTCTTTTTGCCCTTAGTTGCGTACTTGGTTGCAATCTCTACTTGCTCTGTTTCGCTATCTTTGGTCAAAAGCCTTGCTTTTGGTTTTTCTTGTATAGGTTTGATATCTTCTTTGTTAACATGTTTGTTGTCGTTTGTTAACAAAGACATTTCCTCAGTTTTTACTACTTCTGGTGCAGGTTGTTTTTTTGCACTTGTTTTGGTTGAAGTAGCCATTTTTGATTTGTTAGTTTTTTCTGTTGGCATAATTTTCACCTTATTTATTTAATATATATATTATAACAAACTTAATAATTATTTACAAATAATATAATCAATACAACTAAGTATTTTTTTTAATTTTTTACAAAAAATATCCTTATTAATTGCGTTTTGCTTTTGCCGACAAACTTGCTAAAAAACAATTTTTATTAATTTTGTGTTGACAAATGCATTTTATAGGAATATAATAGGGGCATATAAGGACATTATGTTTATGACAACTCTTAGAAATAATAACGACAATAATAATGATGACACAATTTAGTTAAGTTGGGTTTTTATTGCCGTGTAAAGAGTAAAGTTTAATTTAAGACACTTTTGGGTAAATAAAAACCAAGAGTGTCTTTTTTTAATGTTTTTAAACAACAACACACAAAAATTTTAAGGAGAAAATTATGAGAAAACAAATTTCAGAATTACAATTAGGAACAGTAGAAGTATCTGGTTGGGTTGAAAAAATCCGTGACCAAAAGAGTATGCAATTTATTGTTATCAAAGACCGTTCTGGTAAAATCCAATTAACAGTAGAAAAAGAAAAAACACCAGAAATTGCACAAATCTTTTCTTCATTAACACCAGATTCATATATAACAGTTGGTGGCGAACTTGTAGAAAACCAATGGGTTAAACTTGGTGGTAAAGAAATTTTACCTGCACAAGTAACAGTAGAAAGCAAAGCAGAAATCGCCCCAATCGATAGCGAAAGCAGTATCGACCAAAGATTAGACTATCGTTGGATTGACCTTCGTGACCCACGTCACAGATTAATATTCGAAGTTCAAACAGCCCTAACACAAGGTATGAGAGAATATTGTATCGACAACGGCTTTATCGAAGTTCACTGTCCAACAATCTCTGGTAACGAAAGTGAATCAGGTGCAGGTGTATTCGAAGTAAAATACTTTGACCGTAAAGCTTACCTTATCCAAAGCCCACAATTCTACAAACAAATGGCAATTGCTGGTGGCTTTGAAAAAGTATTTATCTGCACTCCTGTATATAGAGCAGAAAAGTCTTATACAAAACAACACACAACTGAGTTTACAGGTTTCGACTTAGAAATCGCAGGTGTAAGTGATGTTGAAGACGTTATGAAAGTAGAAGAAGAACTTTTACACGCAGGTATCACAAAAGTTGTTGAAAAATACGGTGAAAAAGTAAAAGAAGTACTTGGAGTAGAATTAGTAGTTCCAACATTACCATTCCCACGTATTACTATGAAAGAAGCTTACAAAATTCTAGATGAAGAATGCGACTATCCATTAGAAGATGGCGACGACCTAGACAGAGAAGCAGAAAAACTTCTTTGCGAATATATGTATAAGAAAAACGGTCACCAATTCTTCTTTGTAAAAGAATATCCAACAGCTGTTAGACCATTCTATTCTATGAAAAAGCCAGATGATCCAGAATATTCAAAAACATACGACTTGTATTTCAAAGACGTAGAAATCACAAGTGGTGCTCAAAGAGAACACAGAGCAGACGTATTAACAGAACAAATCAGAGAAAAAGGCATAGATCCAGCAACTATGCAAGAGTCTTATATTGACTTCTTCCGTTATGGTTGCCCACCACACGGTGGTTTTGGTATGGGTCTTGACCGTATCACAATGTTACTACTTGATTTGCCTAGCCTAAAAGAAGCAATGTTTGTCTTCCACGGTCCAGACAGATTAAGACCTTAGGATTTTAAGAGGAGATTAATTATGAAAGATATCGACATAAAAGATATTCAACACTTAGCTGAGTTATCAAGCTTGACTTTTACCCAAGAAGAAATGGAAAATTTTGTTCCAGAATTTAATAATATTTTGAATATGATTAACCAAATCAATCAAGCAGACAATAACGAAGAGTATGTGTTTACAAATGCTGTCGATATTCAAGATTTAAGAGAAGATATCGTTGGCGAAAGTATTTCACAAGAACAAGCATTAATCAACGCACCAAAACAACGCAAAGGTTGTTTCAACGTGCCAAGGGTGGTGGAATAAAATGATAGACTTAAAAGATAAAAGTATTATAGAACTCAAACAACTGTTATCTTCAAAACAAGCAACAGTATCACAAATAGTAGATTACTACTTTGAACAAATAAAAAAGCATCAACACAAAAACGCTGTTATAGAAGTTTTTGAAGATGCAAAAGAACAAGCAAAACTATGGGACGAAAAATATTCCCAACAAACACAACTTCCTGTGCTTGCAGGTATCCCAATTTTAATTAAAGACAACATTATGTATGAAGGCAAGATTTCTTCTTGCTCATCAGAATTTTTGAAAAACTACACAGCCCAATATTCTTCAACAGCAGTAAAAAAACTTCTAGACGCTGGTGCAATTATTTTGGGTAGAGTAAATATGGACGAATTTGCAATGGGTGGTAGCTGTGAAAAATCTTGCTACGGCCCAACCCTAAACGCCCTTGATGACGAAAGAGTTGCAGGTGGTAGTTCAGGTGGTAGTGCAGCAGCTGTCAAACTTGACC
>JAZRTN010000120.1:0-7592 GCA_045652045.1 Clostridia bacterium | reverse complement strand
TGTTTAATAAGTTATTAGAAAATGGCAACCTAAACAAACTATCTACATATCAGTTTTATGACAATAAGCTTGGCACTTTTCTAAATGGTAGACAAGTTATTGGTAAATGCCCAATCGAAGGCTGTCAAGGCGAAAAAGGTTATGCAGATGAGTGTGACCTTGGTCACCAATATATGCCACAAGACTTAATCGATCCAGTGAGCGTTTTGAGTGGTGAAAAACCAAAACTTAGAAAAATCGACAACTGGTATTTTGATTTACATAATCACGTAGGACTACTTAGAGAGTGGACAGAACATCTTTCAAAAAATACACCAACTTATAGCTACATAATCAAAGAAATCAATGAGTTTTTGAAACAACCAGAAATGTATATCAAAAAAGACTATGAAGAAGACTTTGATAAAATCAAAAACCAATTACCACACTTTGAATACAAGCAAGATAACAATAAGTCAAGCTTTACAATTGTATTTGACAAACTAGAAGATAGAGAAAAAGCTTGCGAAGTATTGTCTGCAAATTCAATAAGATACCGTACAGGTAAAACACTTGTACCATTTAGATTAACTGGTAATGTAGAGTGGGGCTTACCTGCACCTGAATCAGCTGGCAAAGGTTTAACCTTCTGGGTATGGCCAGAAAGTTTGTGGGCTCCAATATCATTTACAAAACAATGGTTAGTTAAAAACGGTAAAGATATTAACGACTGGAAAAAGTACTGGTGCGATAAAGATTGTCAAGTATACCAATTTATTGGCGAAGATAACGCTTATTTCTATGGCCCAGCTCAAACAGCTATGTGGTTTTGTACACAAGGCAAAAATCCATCAATTAGTGTTCCAGAAGGCAACTTAACAATGCCTCAAATCGTTGCAGACAAGCACTTATTGTTCTTGGGTAGAAAGGCCGGCAGTAGTAGTAAAATTAAAGCGCCTCTTGCTCACGAACTACTAGATTATTACACAGCAGAACAATTAAGAATGCATTTCCTTGCTATGAATGTTGGTAACAACCATGGCAACTTTATGCCAAAGGTATTTAACCCAGAAGCAGATCCAAACGAAGTTGACCCAGTAGTAAGAGAAGGCAATCTTTTAACAAACGTATTTAATAGAGTACTAAGAACTCTTTGCTACACTTGGCAAAAAGACTTTGACGGGGTTATTCCTTATGGTGAAGTTGATGCTGATATAGTAAAACAAGGCAATATGTCACTTCTAAAATATGAAAAACTTATGAGAGATAATAAGTTCCATATGATTGGTTACGAACTAGATAGCTATATACGTAATATCAACAAATATTGGGTAAAAAATGCTAATAGCTTTGAAATAGATAAGGAACTAGAAAAACAAACAATTATCAATACCTTACACATGGTAAGAATAGCAGTATTAATGCTGCACCCAGTAGCGCCAGTAAGCACAGAAAATCTTGTAGAATTTTTAAAACTAGACAAAGGTATATTTAGTTGGGCTAACGAAGAAAAAACAGCTTATGACTTTATGCCTGATCCTAAAAACCACCGTCCAACATTTTTAGAACCAAAACAAGACTTCTTCAAAAAACACCCAAGCCAATTAGAAGATAACCAATAAACTAAAAGGATATAGTTTTGATGCAAAAAGGTAAAATAATAGTTATCGAAGGAACAGACTGTTCCGGAAAAGAAACTCAATCAAAAAAACTAGCCGAAGCACTTACAAACAACGGTTTTAAAACAGTGCGTATGCAATTTCCAATGTACGACACTCCAACAGGTCAAATAGTTGGAGGTCCGTATCTAGGCAAAGATTATATCTGCGAAGGGTTCTTTCCAGAAGGAGCAGCTCACGTTGACCCAAAAGTAGCATCTTTGTATTATGCTGCTGACCGTAAGTATAATATGCCAAAAATAATGGAACAAATAAACAACGGTGTTAATGTTATTCTTGATAGATATGTTTATAGTAATATGGGACACCAAGCTGGAAAAATAAAAGATGAGATTGAGCAGAACGAAATGATTGCCTGGCTTGAAAAGTTAGAGTTTGACTTTTTGGAACTTCCAAGACCTGATATGACAATATTTTTGTTTATGCCTTACGAAGCTACATTAGAGCTTAGAAAGGGTAGAGACGAAAAGGCAGATCAACACGAAGCTGACCCAGAGCATATTATTTGTGCCCAAAACACTTATCTTAAACTTGCTAAAAAGTTTTTGTATGAACAAATTGACTGTGTCGAAAATGGTAGAATAAAAACACCAGATGAGATAGCGGACGAAGTATATAAGAAAGTAATCAATACATACTATTTTGATATGGAGGAGACTAATGAATAAAGTAGCTTTAATTACAGGTTCTAGCCGTGGTATCGGTAGAGCAACAGCAATTGAATTTGCTGCAAGAGGTTATGATATTATTATCAATTACAACCGTTCTCGCGCATTAGCTGAGGACTTAGCAGATTTAATAAGACAAAAATATGGGGTAAAAGTAGAGTATTATTGTGCCAACGTCTCTGTTGAAAGTGATGTTAAGACAATGGTAGAACAAGCTCTTAAAGATTTTGGACGTATTGATGTTTTAGTAAATAATGCTGGTATTGCGATTGATAAACCTTATGCAGAAAAAACTGTTGAAGAGTTTAATAAAACAATCGCAACAAACCTTATAGGACCATTTTTGGTTGCAAAATATGTTGCACCTAGTATGGTTAAAAATAAATATGGTAAAATAATAAACGTATCATCAAATAATGGTATTAACTGCAATTATCCTACAAGTGCAGACTACGACTGCTCAAAAGCAGCTCTTAATAACTTAACTCGCAATATGGCAATTGAATATGCTCCATATGTTAACGTTAACGCTATTGCTCCTGGTTGGGTAAAGACAGATATGAATAAAGACTTTGACCAAGATATGGAAGTTCAAGAGTGTAAGAGAATACTTAAAAACAAATTTGCTAATCCCGAAGACATTGCAAAAATTATTGCATTCCTTGCAAGTGATGATGCTGATTATATCAATGGTACAGTTGTTGTTGCAGATGGCGGTATGATGCTATAATTAATAATAAAAACACCCAGTTAGGGTGTTTTTTTTGTTTTAATTTTTTAGTTATAATCAATAATTATGTATGATAAAAAAAGAAGTTTGCGTTGATGCTTATTTTGATGAAACTGGCGTTTGTACACCAAAAGTGATATATTTTGACCTAAAACCATATGTTATTGATAAAGTTATGCAGGTTAAAAAGATTGCAAGTAGCGTATATTTTACCGATATGAGATACACAATTAAGATAGGAAACAATACAAGGTACTTGTATAGGTACAAAGATATGTGGTATGTGGAGATGCAAACTTAAACTAAACTTTAACCGTTAATTTGTGTTTTAGTTTTTCTAAAATTTTGTTTTCTAGTCTGCTAACTTGTACTTGGGATACATTTAGTATTTGAGCTATTTCGCTTTGAGTTTTGTCTCTAAAATACCTTAGTATTATAATTTTTCTGTCCTTTTCGTTAAGGCTAGACAATATGTCTTTTAAGATTAGTTTATTGAGTAATTGTTCTTGGTTGTCTTCTTGGGCGATTTTGTCTATTATACTTTGGCTGTTTGAACTATCTTTGTCAAATTGCTCGTATATTGATATGGGCATTCTGGCTGATTCTAGGGTAAATACAACTTCTTGTGGTTCTAAATTAAAAGTTATTGCCAACTCTTCTATTGTAGGGGCAGGTTTGCCTTCGGTTTTTAGCTTGTCAAGGTAGCGTTGTATTTGAAAGTATGTAGTTTTTATTGCGCGAGATACTTTAATAGAGCCGTCATCACGCAAAAATCGCTTTATTTCGCCTGCAATCATGGGGACTGCATAAGTAGAGAATTTTACATTAAACGCCTCGTCAAAGTTGTATATTGCCTTTAAAAACCCCATACAGCCCAGTTGATATAAGTCGTCATATTCGACATTTTTGCCGATATAACGCTTAACTATACTCTTAATTAGTGGTGAATTGTTTTGTATAAGGATTGATTTGGCTTGTTCGTCGCCGTTTTTTGCTAAATTTATATATTGTAGAGTTTGATTATGGTCTAACACGCTAAACCCCCAACTATATTGACTGTTTTACTTGTTCAGTGTTGATATATTTGGTCATATTGATACAAATTCCATTACATAATGGAGTTTTTGTAACTTCAAGCTCGTCCATAAAGCTTTCCATAACAGTAAAACCCATACCACTGCGCTCTTGCTCAGGTTTTGTGGTAAAAAACGGCTCACGGGCTTGTTTAATGTCTTTTATACCTATACCATTATCGCTTATAACTATATTAATAGCGTTTTCGTATAGTGTTACAGAAAGGGTGATTTCGCCTGGGTTTTTGGGGTATGCGTGTACTACGCAGTTTGTAACAGCCTCAGAAACAGCTGTTTTTATATCGGTTAATTCATCTACTGTTGGGTTTATGCTTACGCAAAAAGCTGCAACGCAAGCTCTTGCAAAGCTTTCGTTTTCTGATAGTGATAAGAACTTTAATTGCATTTGGTTTAGTTTTTTCATAATAAACTCCTTAACTAATTTTTGGCATAATGTCGTACAAGCCAGTTAATTTAAATATTTTTTCGGCATGATAAGATGGGTTAGTGATAAATATGCTAATACCTTTTTGTTTAAGTTTTTTGTATCGTCCGATAAGCACACCTATACCTGTGCTGTCCATAAAGCTAAGTTCAGATAGGTCAATTACTACTTGTACAAAACTTTCTCTCTCAAACAGGCTATCTAAGCAAAGGGTGGTGTATTTGGCAGTGTGTTCATCAAGTTCGCCATTTAAGACGACATATAGTATTTTGTTATAAATACGATGTTTTATTTGCATAAGACGTTTTTCTCCTTTTGATATAAAAAGTTTATCAGAGCACAAAAAAAACAAATTTTGTTTAATTGTCAAAAATGTAGTTGTTTTGTAGAAAAATTACTTAAAATTATTAGAAAAAATAAATAAAAAAATTTTTTAAAAAAAGTTAAAAAAATTAAAAAAAGTTGTTGACTTTATTTTTTTTATATAGTATTATGTAACAGTCAACCGATTTAACGGGGTGTAGCGCAGTTGGTAGCGCACGTGGTTTGGGACCATGGGGCCGGGAGTTCGAGTCTCTTCACCCCGACCATTTAAATCAGTTTGATGATTTTTTGGGCCTTTAGCTCAGTTGGTTAGAGCAACCGGCTCATAACCGGTCGGTCCGGGGTTCAAGTCCCTGAAGGCCCACCATAAAAATGTAATTTAATATATATGGCCTGGTAGCTCAGCTGGTTAGAGCGCTAGCCTGTCACGCTAGAGGTCGTGGGTTCGAGCCCCATTCAGGTCGCCATTAAATTACATTTTTGTTATGCCTTGGTAGCTCAGTCGGTAGAGCAAGGGACTGAAAATCCCTGTGTCGGTGGTTCGATTCCGCCCCAAGGCACCAAAATACTTATTAAATAAGTATTTAACCCGCGCTGGTGTGGCTCAACGGTAGAGCAGCTGACTTGTAATCAGCAGGTTGTAGGTTCGATTCCTATCACCAGCTCCAATACGGGAAGATTGCAGAGCGGCCAAATGCAACGGACTGTAAATCCGTCGACTCAGTCTTCGGTGGTTCGAATCCACCTCTTCCCACCAAAAAGTCACCGTTAAGGTGATTTTTTTATAGGTGGGAAAATTAAAAACTCGCTAGTTGCAGGCGAGTTTTTTTTGTTGTTGTAGTCAAGGAGTAGCCTTGGCTTTTTTATTTTTCTATTAATGTTATATATTATATAAAAATTTGTATATATATATTATAATAAAAAGGGGTGCAAAAATAAATATAGTGTGTTATAATATTGATGAATAATAAAAATACACAACATATATGTTTTTAGGGGTAGATTATGAAGAAAAAACTAATCACTTTTTTACTATGTTTATTGATAATACCAGCAGCCTTTATATTGTCTGGTTGTACAGGAGGCAAAGCAGGTGGAGGCCCTGGTGGTCCAGGTGGCGAAGGTAGAACTTTTACCATTACTTATATGGTAGATGGTCAAGTATATCAAACACAAAAAGGTAAAGAGTTTGGTTTGTCAGAACCTTTAATAGAGGCTCCTAGCAAAGATGGTTATGTGTTTGAGGGCTGGGTTTATGATGGTGATGGTTATGAGCAAACATTTCCACAAGGGTATGCTGGATTTAGACCTTTTCCTTTTAAGGCTAATGTAACACTTACTGCCAAATACTTGTCACAAGCTTTAGTTATTAATTTTAATACCACAGATAATTTTGTGCTTGATACTAGTTTTAGTACATCTGGATTTAATGGTCGTATTAACCTTGACGAGCCTATATATTACTTTGATATTAAAGATTATATACAAGTTGACCCAAACTCAACTTATAAGGTGTATGACGCTTATAATGAATATCAATGTGATGATAATACTTTAATCGTTGACGGTAAGATTGCGATGAAGTACAATAATCAAACTGTTCAAATAAAAGTAGAGAATGCAGAATTTGGTCATAAATTTTATAATTTTAATCTTCAAGTAAATAGAGAAAAGTATTTTGTAGTAACTTTTAATGGTTCAGATAAATATACTTTCTGTGACGAAAACGGAAAAGTAGCCGAAGTTGAATGTGATATTCCTGATTATGATGGATATAGATATGAATGGGACTTTGACTTTGAAAATACAGTTATATACGAAAATACACAAATTTATGCTAAAAGTATTCAAATATATACAACAGCAACTTTCTATGCCTACGACAATGTAAAACAAGAATATACAATTGTTAAACAAGTAGAAAATTTAAAGTATGGCGATTATGTTGATGGTATCGATATTGAAGACCATCGCAAAGCACATTATTACAATTCTGATATTTACTATTATGATGAAGAATGTGAATACTATGCTGGTTCTATTGGTTCTTCTGTTAGATTTGATGATGACCAACATACTTTTTATATAAAATATTATCCAATTACATATGTTATTAGAATGTATTCTGCACACGGTGGAGAAGAATCAACAAGCTGTGAAGATTCTATTCATTATACAGTGGAATCAGATGCGTTTTCTATTGAAGATCTTGTAGATAATAACTATTACTTTATTTCATGGCAAGACGAAAGTGGAAACACTTATAAAGATTTTCCTAAGGGTAGTCATGGGGATCTTAACCTAACAGCTGTTTGGGATCCAAAAATTTATAATATTAACTATGTTTTTGATGATGGTAGAATAATTGGTTCAAATACTAACCAAACAACATTTACATTTGAAACTCCAAGTTTTGATTTAATAGACCCGGTTGTTATTAACTATGACTTCATTGATTGGTATGACAATGCTGAGCTTAAAGGAAATCCTATAACTAATCTTCCTATTGGAACAAGTGGAGATAGGACTTTCTATGCAAAAACAACTCCAACAGTATTTAACATTACATATGAAGATACCGTTAGGGATATTAGAGATTTAACTCAAACATATACGGTAGAAAATTATAGTATTAACATAGATTATAAATATGGTTATAATTTTGATGGATTCTACAATGTAATAGATGATACT
>JAZRTN010000119.1:0-4169 GCA_045652045.1 Clostridia bacterium | reverse complement strand
GGAATATCAAGAGTATTGATAATACCTGTATATAGAGCTGTAAGTTCTTCTTCTTCGGTAAGGATTTTGAACTTAAAGCCGCATGTGTTATAAATTTCTTCAAAGAAACTGCGTTGGTTCTTAATTGTTTTTACATTGTGAACTGCAATTGCAATTGTGTTAGAAACTTTATTAACATCACAGATTGTTTTGAATGTTTTTAAGATTGATAATGCTTCTGCTATACGTGCTGGTTTAATGAAGCCATCTTGCTCCATATCTTGGCCTATCTTGATAGTCTCTGACATTTCGTCAGCTACTACAAAGTTGCCACCTGGCAAAACATCTGACAATACCAAATCAATTTTTGTTGTGCCTAAACTAATAACTGCTACTTTTTCCAAATGAATTGTCTCCTTAAAAATAATCTGCTTATATGATAAATTGTTATCATATTTTTTATGCCTAGCAAATTATAACATATAAAAAGTATTTTGTGAATACTCAATTTTAAAAAATTTTGTTGTGAATAGATTTAGCCTATTCACAACATATGGAAAGATTACTTAATTGTAATTGCTCCTACTGGGCAAATATTTTGGCATGAACCACATTTAATACATTTTTCTGTATCGATTTGTGCTTTGCCTGAATCTAGGCTGATTGCTCCTACTGGGCAAACGCTTTGACATGCGCCACAGCTAATACATTTTTCTTGATCTACCATATTAGTAATTCTCCTTTACCTATATTTAGGTTACGCAATTATTTTAGCACACAAAATCTTGATAGTCTAGCATTTTTAAAGGTTTTGAGCGTTTTTGAAGGCTGCTTTTTTGACAAGTTTCTTCTTTATTGTTTTTGCAAATTCAATACAAGATAGCACAATCAAGAACAACCCAAACAATATTCTTAGAGTTTTACCACTAATTCCCCTTGCAAATAGAGATGTAATAACGGCAGAAATTAGCCCAAAAATCGAAAATATTGTGCCAATGTTAATTTTTACAAGGCGATTTTTGATATGCACGATAAGTGCAAAAACTGCCATAATGACAAAGGAAATTAGGTTAAGTAGTTGTGCTTGTTTTTGGGGCATTTTCAATATAACAGTAACAAGTGGTATAAGCAAAGTTCCACCACCCATACCCATGCCACCAGCTATTCCACCAAGCACCCCTATTATTATCCACCAAAACATACTACTCTCCTAAAATAAAAGTCTCACACCTGCAAACAACATTACACAGGCAAATATTATTGTTAATGTGTCATTTTTTGTATTGTTTAATAGTTTAGCTCCCACTAACCCACCTAGTACTACACCAACAATAAGCCACAAATTTTTTACCAAGTTAAAGTTAATGTTAGTAGCATAGATTATGACGCTTGCAATACTTATTGGTAGCATAATAAAAATGGCTGTTGCATGTGCAGATTTTGGGTCTAGATTGAATATTTTTGTTAAAGCTGGTACGCACAACATTCCTCCTCCACCACCAAAAAGTCCGTTTAAAATTCCTATAAATACACTACAAGTTACTGTAAGAAAAAATTGTTTTTTGTTCATAATTTAATTATTGATTTGTTTTTTTGTTTTTATAATAATTTTTTAGTCAAGATTTTGCTAAAAACTGCAAACTTATTGGCATTTAATATTAATTTTTGATTGCAAAAACTGATAAGTTGTTATATACTATTATAGTTTAATAATGTTATATATTTTATATGGCGTTTTTATACGGACTTTATAGATTTTTATATAAGGATAGATTATAAACATGAGCATTTTGAAAAGTACTAAAAAGACTATCGTTAGCATTTGCTTGATTTTGGCACTTATTGTTTGTCAAATCGGAATAATGCTTTTTTATCAACTTAGACAAAGCCCAGCTTTTGCTTGGTCAGAGGTTACCACAACCATTAATGGACTTAACGACCCTGATTTTAAAAGGTATTCTTCTAATACTTCTGGCAAACCTTTTACTCCAACAAACTGGAAAACAGCTGGCGGCAATGAGGCAGGCGTATCAAGTGGTATTATTAGTGTTGACAATGATACTTTTAACAATAGCACAAATAACAAGTTCGGCTTAACATCTAACCCAGGTAAGATAACTGACAATGATAACTCTACTGATGATTACATCTTACTTATCAACTCTAAAGAACAGTTTACAAATTATGGTTTTAAGAGCGATGCCAGTATAACACTTGCTGAAAATAGTTATTACTTAATTAGCGTTTTCTGCAAAACAGATGTTATTGGAAACAATGGTGCATCAATTTATTTAAACTCAGACGACATTAACCAAACTCAACAATATAACTTTGTCAACCTAAACACCCAAGGACAATGGAAAACATTTAACTTCTATATTCAGACAAACACTTACGAAAAAACAAATGTAACTATTGAATTGTGGCTAGGTTCAAAAGGTAGTGTTACTACAAACGGACAAGTTTACTTTGATAATATTCACATTTACCAACTAAGCCAAAAAGAATATGTTGAAGACACAATAAAATTTAATTTTTCTAACATCGATAATATGCCAACATATGTCAGAAACATTGATTTAAAGACATTAACTCTTGCTGCTTCACAATTTGAAAACTCAAACTTTGAAGCTGGTCTTACTGGCTGGGAAAAGACAGAAGGTAACGGCATCGATCCTACAAAGAGTGTAAACGGCGTTGCAAATATTGATAATAGCTCAGAGACATTATCAAATATGGGATTATCATCTGCTGACAAAATCCCTGGAAATACAAATACTGCTAACAACAAAAAAGCTTTGTTTATAAATAACAAAGAAGCTAGCAATATAACTTATAAATCTACTAGTACAGTAACTATCAAACAACATGGTTTTTATAGATTAAGCATTCTACTTAAAACTGGCAACCTTACAGACGGTGGCGCTAATATCAGATTAGAACAAGTTGTTGAAGAAGGTAAAACTGCCCTAGAAGGCAAACTAGAAGCTATTACTTCAAGCTCAGGTTTAACCCAATACAATGGTTATCAAGAACATTATTTATATGTTCGTGGTAGCGCATTTGGCGACGAGCAAGCTAGATTATACCTATCATTCAACGTTACAGGATATGTTATTTTTGACGACATCTCATTGCAACAAATTACTTACTCTTCATTCCAATCATCTAGTTCTTCATCAACTAAACTTGATTTATCAAATTTAACAGACACAACAACTATAAGCAATGGCGCATTTAATATGTCAGCTAATGAGACAGTTGATATCGTTTATCCACTAGCCGCTCAAAACTGGTCAACAGAAAGCGCTCTTGGTGGCATCATTAATGTTAACCAAACTCATTATGAAGCTAACAAAGCTAACTATGGCAATGGCGCAATTAACCCAGGTCCAGTTACTAACTATCCTAATACAGATCAATCTGCAAATAGCACAAACAATGTATTAATGGTTAACAATACCAACCCTGATGGATATACAGAATACAAAAGCACATCTTTCTCTGTTTCATCAAATACAACAAATGCCGACATTAAAGGTGTTGAATTGTGGGTTAAAGTTCAATCTAACCTTTCTAATGCAAACTCAGGTGCTTACGTAAGACTTGAAGATACAAACGGCTCTGTAATAGCTCAAACAAAAGCTATCAGAACTTTTGAACAAACTAAAAATAACGATTGGCAAAAAGTTTCTTTATATTTCCAAAATACTATTAATGATATCAATCTACACTTGGTAGTAGGTATTGGTAACAAAAACAACCCTACAACAGGTTACGCTTATTTTGATAATGTAAAATTTTTAACAACAGTTACAGAAGACACAGCTAAACTTGCTGATGGTAACATGACTGTTTATACAAACCTTGCAGATGACAACTTCAATTCTTACATTGAAGATGAAAGCACTCTTAACAAACCTTATGGTTATGTTAAAGATGGCGAACAAAATGCTGCTACAAGCGCTGGTGTTGTTAACCTATCTACTGTAAACAAAAATATCTTAACAATGGATGTTCCAGTAAGAGAAGGTGGCGACAACTACATGTTGTTAATCAAAAACAATGCTCCAACTCACTTCACTTATAAAACTTCTATTACAAGAACTTTTGTAGCAAACAATTATTATAAAGTTTCTGTGTGGACATATACTGCTGGATTAGTTGGTGAAAATGCTCAAAAGTATGGT
>JAZRTN010000118.1:0-3425 GCA_045652045.1 Clostridia bacterium | reverse complement strand
GTGCAATAAATACTTCATAAAGTAAGTATAAATTGCACAAATTCCTTTAAAATGAATATTCCTAAATTATTGTAATTTTTTATGCAATAAAAAACCGCTCTACCTTATGATAGAACGGTTTTGTGATATTTAATTATCCTTTAATTTTTATCGGGGAGTATTGGCTTTGCCCATTCGGGAATATCTGTTACATATTTTTTTGAAAGAGTTCCGTTTGTTAAGCGAAATTGGAGTTTTGCTTCTTCTTCATCAATGGAATTGTCATATACATAGAGCCTATCTACAACAGATGATATTGTCTTACAATTTTCTATTGATTTATAATATCTTGAAATTACTTTTGAGATAGGGACATCGTGTCCTCCTTGCATTACTCTGTCAGCAATTCGTGCTGCATTTATTTTAGGGCTTTGTGTTGATATGAAAAACAAACGAATAAAAAATCCTGCTTCTTTTGCTCTTAAGATGAAATCTATTTTATCATCTGCCGACATTACTGTCTCAAAAACAAAACTCTCTCTCTTTGCCAAACATTTTTCTCTCCATTCAGAGCAATAGTTAGCTGCTTTTAATACTGCTTCTTTAGAGTTCCAATCTCCAAATTTATCATTGGCTACTTCATCAGGATTTATATATGTAGTTCCTACTGCCCATTCGTGATGTAGAAACATTTTTGTTACAGAAGTTTTACCTGAACCATTAGGTCCGGCAATAACTATTAGTTCGGGTTTATGTTCAGTTTGTTTCATTAAGAATTGCAGTTATGCGATCAGACCATTTATGTTTTTTTGTTATTATGTTCATACACATTTGTTTGAAGTATGCTTCTGTAGCCTCTTTGCTTCGTCTGCTGGCGTCTGCTGCAACTTCTTTCATTATTTGGCTTAGCATTTCATCTGTGGGTTCTTTGCCTGTACCAAATCTGTATGAATTCATCTCTTTTTCTGACATAACTTATTTGTGCTATTGTTCTTTTTGCAAATATAACAATTTACTTATTATTTGTAATGGCAATTACAAATATTTTTACTCCCCTTTTACAAACTTAAGTGATACCCAATCAGAGTCTTCTTGTTTGTTGGTAAGGTTAAAGCCATACTTTAATGCTTCGGCAGAAATATCTTCTATGTCAGAGGTATAGAATCCACTTACATATAGTGAACCATTGGGGTTCGTTGCATTAGCATATTTCTCCATATCGGCTATTAAGATGTTTTTGTTGATGTTGGCTAATATGATGTCAAATTTTGTATCTCCAATAGCTTCTACCCCACCCAATCTTACATCAATTTGGTTGCAGTTGTTTAGTGTTGCGTTGTCAATGGCGTTACGATATGCTCGTTGGTCTATGTCTATTGCACATACGTTTTTTGCTCCTCGTTTTGCGGCTACTATTGCAAGTATGGCAGTGCCACAGCCCATGTCTAACACATCTTTCCCCTTAATGTTGTCGTTTAGTAACCACTTTGTCATCATGGCTGTTGTTTGATGGTGCCCACTTCCAAATGCCATTATGGGATTGATTAGGATATTGTATTTTTTATCCTCTCCTACTGCATCTTTTGGAGAGTGTATTACACACTCCTCACCAATGAAGATAGGGGAGAAACTCTCCTCTACCCATGTTTTATTCCAGTCTTCATCTTCTACTTCTATACTTGTATATTCAATTGTGCAATCGAAAGGATTTTGTTCTATTGCTTCAATTACTGCTTGTTCTGAATATACCTCTTTTAAAACGTAACATTTTATTCCGTCTTCGGTGGGTATAAATGTTTCGTATCCTTCGTTAGCCAATAGTGCTGCCATTACGTCGGCAACATCTTCTGAATATGGGTTTATGGTCAGGGTTGTTTCAATATATTCTCCTGTCATTTTTTATTTATCTTTTTTAGAATGTTAGGATATTTTATATCTCGCACGTGAGGATAGTTAGGATATATCTTCAACGCTTTTTCATACATGTTTTTTGCCTCGGTGTAGTTGTCTAATTTTTCGTATACAATTCCTATTGTTACCATTAGTTGAAGGTACATCCAGTTCTCTTTTCTTAGTGTTTCGTTTGCCTCAAAATCGATTAATGCTTTTTTGTATTGCGTTAGTGATTTTTTTGTGTCTCCTCCCAAGAAATCAGGCATGTATAGGAATATGTTTCCTGATAGAATATTTACTGTTGGATCATTTGGTGCTAATGAGATTGAGGCTTTGGCGTTTTTCATCATTCCTCGTGCAAGGGTTGTTGCTCGCAAGGGTGATATTGCAATCTGAAATCCTATTATATTGGCATTATATCCTTTTAAGAGTGCATTATTGGGGTATTTGTTTACTAGTTCCTCAGCTAATGGTACAGCTTTTTCCAGATACTCTTCTGCTCTGTCTTTATCTTTTATGTCAATAAGGTGGCCTATATAGCCATAGTAGTAACTTAATAACTCAATTTTTGATGTATCGTCGCTTTTTGAGGCATATTCTTCAAGTTGTGTTATAAGTTTATCCCATTTGCTTACATTCCCATTTATAAATAGTTTGTAAAAACTCTCTTTATAGTTTGTTTGTTGTGCCGATAGTGTTGTGAAAAACAGACAGAATATTAGTGTTATTATTGGTTTTAAACTAATTTTCATATTAAACATTGTTGCTTTTATAACTTTATTTTTCTGTGGGCAAAATTACTAAAAAACAACTTATGCTCAATGTTAGATTGTTATTTTTTATTTAAAAAGGAGTTTAAGTCTGTTATGCAAGTTTTTAATATTTCGCTTATTGTGGTTATTAATGTTAGTTTGTTTGTTATTGTTTCTATTATGTTTTTGTTGTTGGTGTTTAGTATTGCATTGTATTGACTCTTTATGTTGTGCTCTTTTTGCTCTATTTCTTGCAGAAGTATGGCTCGTTTTATTTGTAATTTATTTATATAGTTCATATACTTATTATTTGTTTTATGAATTTTGCTATTTGGTTGTTTATGATTCTTTTTCGTAATAAATAAATTACTATCCATATAAATATAAACAGTAGAGAACCTATTAAATAGGCAGCTATATCTCCTGTGTATTGTTTTATGTATAGTATTGTTGCTATGACTATAAATGTTATTGTGAGTGAGAAAAATATGATGCTTATTAATGTAATAATGAGAGCAGATATTGTTTCTGTCGATTTTATTATTATCTCTGTTTTTGCTAATTCCTTACGAAGACGGAGGTATTCTTTAACCTCCGTCATTAGATTTTTTGTTACATTTTGGCTCATAACAAATGTTTTGCTTTAAGTGGTTTTGGTATCACCTGCACAGCTACATTCGTGTGTTACACATTGTTTTAACTCTTCAAGATCTGATTTTGAGAGTTTAATACCGTGCTTGTTCATAAAATCGTAGATGTTTGCACGAGTTTCAGAACCTTTTGCCGGAGCAAATAACATTC
>JAZRTN010000117.1:0-12891 GCA_045652045.1 Clostridia bacterium | reverse complement strand
AAAATATTTTTTAATATAAATTTATATTAAAAAATATTTTAAAAAAGTGTGTTAATTACTATGAATAAGTTTGTAAAAATGTTAAAATAGAGTGTTAAATAAAATACTACTTATTTAGAGGTGCTTGTGGATATTTTTTATAGTATTGCAACCTTCTTAGTAGGACTTGGAGTTTTGCTATACAGCGTCAAAGCTTTGGGCGAAGCGTTAGAAAAAACTACTGGTTCTAGATTTAGACAGGGTATTGCAAAAATGTCGGGCAACAGATTTGGTGCAGCAGGCCTTGGCGCAGGAATTACTTTGTTGTTACAAAGTTCAACTGCTTCTATGGCAATGTTTGTTGCACTTTGTAATGCAGGTATCATTGGTATTATGCAAGCTGTATCAGTTGTGCTTGGTGTCAATGTAGGTTCTGCTATTACGCACGTTATAGTTCTGTTTGGCTCAGTTAAAGTTTTACAAATATTATCTTTGATTTTGGTTGTAGGCTCATTTATTATGGTCTTTACCAAATCTAACAAAATAAAAAACATTGGTAAACTTTTATTTGCTATTGGATTATTGTTTTTAAGCATAACGCTTATGGGACAAGGTATGTCTGTTATTAACGAAAAGCATTTGCTTGACGGATTTATAACAAGCGTATCAAATCCAATCTTGCTTATACTTGTGTTTGCTCTGTTCACTTGTGTTATTCAAACATCAATGGGTGCTATGGCAGTTCTTATTACTTTTATAGGAACAACTAGTGCAGGAATACTTCCAGTGAGCTTAGCGGTGTGGGCTGTAATGGGTATAAACCTTGGCACAAGTATCTCAACAATGCTTGTTACAATCGGTGCATCTATCAACTCAAAAAGAACAGGCCTTATGCATGTTATGTTTAATGTGATAGGTACTATCATATTTAGCATACTATTAAGCTTTTTACCAATAACCGATTGGTTTAGTTCAATTAATAATAACGGCATCATAGTTTTGATATTTGAAATTATGTTTAACTTAACAACAGCTTTAATATTAATGCCGTTTGTAAAATATTTTGCAAAACTTACTCAAATAATATTTAAAGAAGCTAAGAAAAAACAGTCAGTTGTTCTTACAATCAACGAAGATGTTTTAAAAAGTCCGAGTGTGGCGCTTCCACAAGTATTAAACAACCTAGTTCAAATATACAATGCTTTGGTTGAAGACTTTTTCAAAAGTATAGATTATCTTTTTAAAAAGCAAGAAAGAGACAAAGCCAAAGTCGTTGGCGATTGCATTCAAATCAAAAAGCTTGACGACGAACTAGAAAAAATCATTATTCAACTTACAGCTAACGTATCAGAAGGCGACCAAAAGAAACTTTCAAAAATGTTAGACATTATACACAAAAACCACAGTATCATAAGAAAGATAAATAAAATTATCTTCTATGCATCAAGGTGGGATAGTAAGCGTCCACAGTTTAATCAGTCTGAGTCAAAAGATATCAAGTCAATGTGTGACAACATATTGCTAATAAGTATATCAGCTCAAACAGCACTAAAAAATATGGATAGTTTAGATAATGTAACAAGCCAAGACTTAATAGTTAAAGTTTTGGAACTAGACAATGAGATTGATAATATCAAAAACTCAATCAGAACAAAAGCTATCACCAATATCAAAAGCGATGATAGAAAAAAAGAAAGGTTTACAACTTACTCTAACATCATAAACGCAATCGAAGATGTTAGCGAAGTATTTACAACAATAACAATAATAGCAGCAGAAAAGGAATAGAATTATGAAAAAGACAATTAAAGATTTAAAACTTAAAGGTAAAAAAGTATTATTAAGAGTGGACTTTAACGTACCACAAGATGCAGAAGGTAATATCACAGATGACAACCGTATTATGGAATCACTTGCAACAATCAACTACTTAGTTGACCAAGGCGCAAGAGTAATAGCTTGTTCTCACCTAGGTAGACCAAAGGGCGAAGTGAACTTAAAATATACCCTAAGACCAGTTGCAGACAGACTTGCAAAATTAGTTAAAGCACCGGTATTCTTTGCTGAAGACACAGTAGGCAAAGACGCTAAGAAAAAAGCCGCAGCTTTGAAAGATGGTGAAATCCTAGTTATCGAAAACTTACGTTTCCAAAAAGAAGAAGAAGCCAACGACCCAAAATTTGCAAAAAAACTTGCTTCTCTTGCAGATATCTATGTTAATGATGCTTTTGGTTCAGCTCACCGTAAACACGCTTCAACTTATGGCGTTGCAGAACTTCTTCCTAATGCAGTAGGCTTTTTGATGGGCAAAGAAGTTAGAGTAATCGAACAACTTTTAAAAGAACCAAAAAGACCTTTTGTAGCTATCCTTGGTGGCGCAAAAATCCAAGACAAAATTCCAGTTATTGAAAACCTTATCAAAAAAGTAGACACTATCCTTATTGGTGGTGGTATGGCTTATACATTTGTTAAAGCAATGGGTGGCGAAATTGGCGATTCACTATTGTCACCAGACCATATTGAACTAGCAAAAGAACTTATCAAAAAAGCACAAAAACGCAAAGTGCAATTTATTTTACCAAAAGACGTTATGTGTAACACAACTTATGCTAACGAAGGCAAATGCAAACGCTTTGTATCAGGACAAGTTCCACAAGGCTACCAAGGTCTAGACATTGGCAAAGACACTATTAAAGAATTCAAAAAACATATCAAAACAGCACAAACAGTTATCTGGAACGGACCTGTTGGCGTAAGCGAATTCCCTAAATTTGCAAAAGGTACAAAATCAATCGCAAAAGCTCTTGCAAAATCAAAAGCCTTTACATTTATTGGTGGTGGCGACAGTGCAGCAGCTATTATAAAAATGGGCTATGCTAACCGTATGGGACATATCTCAACTGGTGGAGGCGCAAGCTTAAATATGTTAGAAGGAAAAGTTCTTCCAGGTGTAGAAATTATCTCTAATAAAAGGAAATAATTATGAACGATACATTTTGCACACTAATCATTCTTGATGGTTTTGGTGAAAACAGCAAAAAACAAGGCAATGCCATAAAACTTCAAGGCACACCTTATATAGATAGCATCAAAAAAGCTTATCCAAGTACAACCTTGGGTGCTTCTGGTGAAGATGTTGGTATTATCAAAGGCCAAATGGGTGATAGCGAAGTTGGACATATGAACATAGGTGCAGGTAGAGTAGTTACACAAAACTTGCTTCGCATAAACAATGCAATTAAAGATAATTCATTTTTTGAAAATGAAAACATCTTAAAAGTTTACCAAAAAGTTAAAGCAAATAATTCAAGTTTGCATATTATGGGGCTACTTAGTGACGGCGGAGTTCATAGTCATTACAAACATCTTTTTGCTTATATGAAATTAGCAAAACAATTCAATCTAAAAAATGTATATATACATGTTATCTCTGATGGTAGAGATACAGGCACACATACAGGTGCTGGGTATATAGATATACTAAACAAAGAAATCCAAAAACTAGGTGTAGGCAAAGTCGCAACTCTATCAGGCAGACTTTATGCTATGGATAGAGAAAAGAACTACGACAGAACAAAACAATATTATGATGCAATTGTTAACGGACAAGGTATATTAAAAAACAGCGTTAACGAAGCTATCCAAGATAGTTACAACAACGGCATCTCAGATGAATTTGTTTTGCCATATGTTATCTTAGACGAAGGCAAAGTTCACACAATCCAAGATGGCGATGGACTAATACTATTTAACTATCGTAAAGATAGACCTAGACAAATACTTAACTCGTTTTTAAATGAAGATTTTAATGAGTTTGAAACTAAAAAATTCAATGACCTTACAATACTTACAACAACCGTTATAGACAAAACTTACAACTGTCTAGTAGGTTATCAAGATTTAACTCTTGATGAGTGTTTATCACAAATAGTTAGTGAGAGTGGTTATAAACAACTTAAAGTTGCCGAAACAACCAAGTACGCACATGTTACATATTATCTAAACGGCACAGTAGAACCACCATTTGAAAACGAAGATAGAAAACTATTTGATAGTGACAAAATCAAAAACTTTGCCGAAAAACCACTTATGCAAGCGGCTAAAATTGCTGACTATGTGTGTGAACAAGCAAAGCTTAACAAATACAAACTAATAGTTGTAAATATCGCAAATGGCGACATGGTTGGTCACACAGGCGATATGGAAGCTGCAAAAATTACTGTTAAAGAAATTGATAGAGTAGTTGAGCAAATGGTAAAAACAATTGTTGAATGTGGTGGTGTAGCAATGGTTACGGCAGACCACGGCAACGTTGACGAAATGATTAACTCAAAAGGTGAAGTTTCAACTAACCACAGCTTAAACCGTGTTCCATTTATATTAGTTTCCGAACAATACAAAGATGTTGAGTTAAAGCAAGGTGGAAAGCTTTGTGATATAGCTCCAACTATTTTAAAAATTTTAAATATCAAAAAGCCAGCAAAAATGACCGGCGACGAGTTGTTTTAAGGAGAAATTATGAGTAAAAAATATGTTATAGCAAATTTCAAAATGAATAAGACAAACAAACAAGTTTCAGAGTATCTTGACACATTTATTCCACTAGTAAAAGATGCCGATGCAAAAGTAGGTCTTATTCCTAACTTTGTAGCACTTTCATTAGCTGCTCAAAAAACAGCAGATACAAACATCTTAATCGGTGCTCAAAATATGAACGAAAACGAAAAGGGCACATTTACCGGCGAAATATCATCTGATATGATTATAGATGCTGGTGCAAAACTTGTTTTGTTAGGACATAGCGAAAGAAGAGCAATCTATAACGAAACAGATTCTTTAATCAACCAAAAACTTTTAAAAGCGCTTAAAGTTAATTTGGTATCTGTTTTGTGTATAGGTGAATCATTAATCGAAAGAAACGGCGGTCTTACAGAAAGCGTTTTAGATAGACAATTATCACAAGGTTTAAAAGATGTTTATTCTAACGAATTTAAAAACATCATTATTGCTTATGAGCCAATCTGGTCAATTAGCCCAGGCAAACTTCCTACAATGGACCAAGTAAGAGATGCTATGGCAACAATTAGAGAAATTTTGACAAGACTATATTCAAAAGAGCTTGCTCAAAAAGCAATCGTTTTGTATGGTGGTAGCGTTGATGATATTAACGCAAAAGATTTTGCAAAAATCAAAGGCGTTGACGGTGCACTTGTTGGTGGTGCTTCACTTGATCCAATCAAATTTAGTAAAGTCGTTCAAGGTTTTTCAAAAAAATCCTAACATTGACAACTAGACGTTTTTGATATATAATACTATAAACTAAATGGAGGTAACACTATGCTAGAAGGTGCAATAACAGAATTTACCAATTTTCTAAGAAATATTGACCCAACAGTCCGTATGATTACTATTGCGGTATGTATGATATTTGCATTATGGTGTCTTATCTCTTTTATTAACAAAAACGTTCAAAAAGCCAAGGTTACTTGGTTGCAACTAGCATTTTGCATACTTTGTATAGTTGCTGCTATACTTTTAGCTGTTTTTCAGTAAAATAAGACACTATTTTAGTTGTAATAAACGAACTTTTATGTTAAAATATTAACGCAAATTTTAAGGAGATTGACAATGTATAAGACTTTGATGGCTTTTGCTAATAGCACACCAGCATGGGTTATTAGCAGTTTTCCTGTTATTAGACAGATACTTATGGTAATTATCGCAGTTTGTGCACTATGCATGATTGTAGTTACTCTTATTCAACCAAGCGAAGGCGATGGCGGTGCCAACGTTATCACTGGTTCTAACGAGAGTTTTTATTCTCAAAACAAAGCAAGTTCTCGACAAGGCAAACTTAAAAGACTTACAGTTGCTCTTGCTATTGTTATAGCAGTATGTGTAGTTCTTTACTTTGTTTTAACTGCAATTTATAAAGGTTAATTATCAAAGAGTGGAAAGTTTACTTTGCCACTCTTATTTTGTTTTTTATTAGAGGTGTATTTATGGAAATTATCAAACAAAATGTTTTAGATTGTTTGCAAACAAGCAACTTTCAATATGATTCATTTAAGAGTCTAGCTCAACTTATTTCTGTTAAATTGGGTCTGGATATCAATGATACTATTGAAGCATTAAAACAACTTATTAAAGATGGCGATATATACGAATATGACCGTAATAGATATGCCGCTATTTCTTCTTTGTGTATGTATAAGGGTAAACTTGTTGGCAATGCAAAAGGCTTTGCTTTTGTTGAGCCTTTTGACTCTACACAAAGTGATATCTTTATCCCTGCAAAATTCATTAATGGGGCTATGAACGGCGACACTGTTTTAGTAGAGCTAATAAGAGACTACGAAGACAATACAGAAAGAAAAGACGAAGGTAAAGTTATAAAAGTTCTTTCTCACGAAACAGACCAAATTGTTGGTACTTACCAAAAATTCAAAAAGTTTGGCTGGGTAGTTCCTGATGATGCAAGATATAACAAAGATATCTTTATCCCTTATGGCAAAGACCGTAATGCAAAAGATGGTGATAAAGTAGTTGTAAGCATTACAAATTACGGTGGAGATAAAAAACCAGAAGGTTATATTAACGAAATTATAGGCGATCCACAAGCACCAGGCAACGACGTGTTAAGCTTAATGCGTCAATACAAAATCTACGAAGAGTTCCCAAAAGACGTAGTTGATTTTGTTAAAGAAGTTCCTCAAACTGTTTCAGAAAAATCAAAACAAAATCGTAGAGACTTAACCAATATGGTTACCTTTACAATTGACGGCGAAGACGCAAAAGACCTAGACGACGCTATCTCTCTACAAATGGACGGAGACATCTACAAACTAGGCGTTCACATTGCTGACGTTGGACATTATGTAACACGCAACAGTGTTTTAGACGACGAAGCATATAAACGTGGCACAAGCGTGTATTTTTGCGACAGAGTTGTTCCTATGCTTCCAAAAGAGCTTTCTAATGGTATATGTTCTTTAAACGAAGGTGTAGAAAGACTTACATTATCTGTATTTATGGATATAGATGCAAAAGGTAACGTTATCCATCACGAAATATGCGAAAGTGTTATCAAAAGCTCTCACCGTATGACTTACACTTCTGTGTTTAAAATTTTAGAAGGTGACGAAAACGAAAGCTCAAAATATAGCGATATTAAAGATACTATCCTAAAAATGGGTGAGTTATCAGATTTGTTACAATCTCTACGTAACCAAAGAGGTGCTATCAACTTTGACTTCCCAGAAACATATCTTGTTATTGACGAACGCGGCAAGCTTGTTGATGTTAAAGCGCGTGAAAGTAACAGAGCTCACAAACTTATCGAAACTTTTATGGTTATAGCTAACGAAACTATCGCAGAACACTTCCACAAAATTGCTTTACCATTTGTATATCGTGTTCACGAAAAACCTGATATTGATAAGATGACAACTTTGTTTGCTTTCTTAAATTCTTTTGGTATTCACTATGACTGTGACCTAAGAGATGTTAAGCCTATGGATATGCAAAAAATCTTAGACCAAATCCAAGGCGAAGTATACAAAGATGTTGTAAGTTCAGTAATGTTAAGATCACTTAAAAAGGCAAGATATTTGCCAGAATGTCTTGGTCACTTTGGTTTAGCTAGTACATTCTATTGTCACTTTACTTCACCAATCAGACGTTACCCAGACCTTACAATTCACCGTATAATAAAACAACATTTACGTGGTACTATTAACGGTATTGTCAAAAACGAACTTAAAGATTTTGTAGAAAAATCTTCTATTCAATCAAGCGAAAGAGAAAAACTTGCCGAAGAAATGGAAAGAGCAGTTGACGATATGAAAAAAGCCGAATATATGAAAAACTATATCGGTACTAAGTTTGAAGGTGTTATTTCTGGTCTTAACCAAAGAGGCATTTTTGTAATGTTAGAAAACACTTGCGAAGGTATCGTTAACCTAGATTATCTACCAGGCGACAACTACGAATACGAAGAAACAACCTATATGTTAGTAGGTAATAACAATCGTTTTAGACTTGGCGACAAGGTAGAAATTGAAGTTTTGGACGCAAATGTTAGAGAAAGAAAAGTATATTTCAAATTTATAAGAAAAATATAAAATGCATTTTTTGGGGTAAAAAAAGTTAAAAAAAACTTAATTTTACCCCTCAAAAATGAGTTTTTTTAAATCCAGCCCTGTTTTTTTTGCTAATATAACAAAAATTGGGTATTGCAAAATATAATAATCGTGGTATAATAGGAGTTGTTAAATGGGTGCTATTGCTTTAAACAAAAAGGCACACTTTAATTTCCATATATTATCTACCTATCAAGCAGGTGTAGTTTTGAAAGGTAGTGAGGTCAAATCTATAAGACAAGGTGGCATATCTATAACAGATAGTTTTGTGTTTATAAAACACGACGAAGTCTTTATAAAAAATGCTTACATCAAGCCTTATGACAAAACATCAAGCTTTGCACCAGACCCACGCCGTGATATAAAACTATTACTTAATAGGCATGAGATTTTGAAATTAAAGCAAAAAGTTAACGAAAAAGGTCTTACCATTGTGCCAACAAAAGTTTATTTTGACAAAAGTTTTGTCAAGGTGGAAATAGCTTTGTGTAAGGGTAAGCAATTGTTTGACAAAAGAGATTCTTTAAAAGAAAAAGATATCTTAAAGTCAAGTTTGCGTCAGATCAAAAATTAACCTTATTTATAAGGGGGCGATTTTGGTTTTGACGGGGAAATTAAAGCTTAGGTAAAGCGTGCCACAGTTTATCATCTGTGTAAAAAAAGGTTAAATAAATTAAACGCAAACAATAATACAAGCCTAGCTGCAGCGTAATGTAGCTTGTCTAGTTTAAGTGTGCTCTAAACTTTTTCTAGGCATCAACTTATAGAGCAACTCTCAACAGTGTGCCAAGGCTGTCGGGTAGTAACATTGGCTGGTTAAACAAACTTTGATGGTTAAGAATGTTTAACAAGATTTTTTAACCCTCTGCGCACGGAGAAAAGCTTAATCTTGTTTTTTCGGACGTGGGTTCAACTCCCACCGCTTCCACCAATTTTATTATCTAAATACTTTGTTTTAGGGGGATTACCAAATGTTTTTTGATGTATTTCTAAATGTATTAGCCGTTTTAGGAATCATTGCACTAGGTGCATTCATTATTGTATTCTTGTCAGATTTATTAATTTCTGTCATCGACAACTCTAATGGTATCTTTTTCAGACGCAAAAAAGGTGATGTAAGAGAAGAAGAACCTCAACGTCGTCCAAAAATGCTTCCTGCTGTTGAAGAGCCAGCTCCACAAATCACTTATCAAGAGCAAAAACCACAATCTCAACCACAACCTCAGCCACAACAACAAGTTGTTTATCCAGAACAACAAGTTATGCAAGCTCAACAAATGGCGCAAGGTGAAGAAAGTTTTGATGGTATAGACTACGAAAAAGCAAGAGAAGAAGAAGCTCTTATCAGAAAACCAGCTCAACAAAAGCAAGCAGTAGATGCTAAGAAAAACGCAGAACGTCTTAGAATTATCGAACAAAGACGTAGAGAATACGAAGAAGCTCAAAGAGAACAACAAAAACTTAGAGCAGAAGTTGAAGAAGAAGATAATGTTACAGAAAAAGACATTGATAGCATAATTGCAGAAGTTTCTAAGGAATCTAAAAAAGAATTAGAAAAAGAGCAAGCAAAAGCTAAGGCAGAAGCTGAAGCAAAAGCAAAAGCTGAAGAAGAAGCTAAGGCAAAGGCCGAAGCAGAAGCAAAGGCAAAAGCAGAAGAAGAGGCAAGAGCAAAAGCCGAAGCTGAAAAAGCAGAAAAAGAAAGACTTATCGCAGAAAGACAAGCAAAAGAACAAGCCGCAGAACAAGCAAGACTTGCAGCAGAAGAAAAAGCTAAGAAAGAAAGAGAAGAACTAGCGTCAGAAATCGCAGCATTAAAACAACAACTTAAAGATGCTCACGACAATGTTGCTTCACTTACAAAACAAATCGAAGAAACTCCAACAGAAACAATTGTTAAAGGTGCTCTTAGCCGTGAAGAACTAGAAGAAAGACTAGTAGTATTAAGACAAAGACTTAAAGAAAACCAAAAAGAACTTTCTGTTAACAAAAAAGACTATATGCCATTAAAGAGAGTTCACGCAACTCTTGAAAGCGACAAGAAAAAACTTCGTCGTAAAGAAGCTATCGTTGCTAAACAAAAAGTATTGCTTTATGGTGTTAACAACTATGTTGACATTGATGAAGAAAAAGCTAAAAAACTTGCAGAAGAACTTGACCTACTTGAAGGTTTGAGACTATCAGTTCAACACTGTGAAGAAGTTATGGCAGCAAACAAAGATAGATTCCCAATCTTAGAAAAAACAAACAAAATCTTAAAGAAAAATATCGAAGATATCGAAAGCGATATTGCTAGATATGAGCAAGAACTTGCAAACTTTGAAGATAGCGAAGAAGTAGAAGCAGAAGTTGAAACTGATGAAGTTGATGATGTTGATGATGTTGATGATACAGATATTGATGTAGATACAACACCAGACGTTCCAATGGAAATTGACATTGACGCAGTTATCAATTCAATCGCAGTTGATATCGACGATGACTCTACAAACGAATAATTAAGCAACAAAAAACACACTTAAACAAAGTGTGTTTTTTTTTATTTTGTAAATGTTAATATATGTCAATATTTTCATATATTTATTTTTTTATAAAATTTTTTCATTTGCTAGTTAAATTATACTCAATATGTTAATATATTATATATAAATAATAAAAAGAGAAAGATATGTTTAATATTTTTAAAAAGAAACTTAATAAACATAAAAGCGTAAAGATAGGCATTGCCTTTGGTGGTGGTGCTACTCGTGGCTTTGCTCACCTTGGTGCTATCAAGGCGTTTGAAGAAGCAGGCATAGACTTTGATTATGTAGCAGGTACAAGTGCAGGGAGTATTGTAGGGGCATTATATAGCGCAGGATTATCTTACGAGCAAATGTATGAAAAAGCAAAACAAATCAAAGTTAAAGATATAAAAAACAGCAAAGTGTTTTTTGTTCCTTCAAAAACAACCGGTATAGAAAATGTTGTGCAAGACGCAATAGGCAATATCAATTTTAGCCAACTAAAAAAACCTTTTGCAGCTGTTGCTGTTGACCTTATTAGTGGTGATGAAGTTGTTATTACAAAAGGTAACGTAAGTAAAGCCGTTGCAGGTAGTTGTTCTGTCCCTGGTTTTTTTAACCCAGTTAATTTTGAAAATATGCACCTTAGCGATGGGGGATTGCAAAACAATATTCCGTCAGACGTTTTGAGAATGTATGGTTGTGATTATGTTATAGCAATCGACGTTAACTCAACCCGTGGTGAGGGTACAGAGTCAGTAAAACTACTAGATGTTTTGCCAGCAGCATTAAGAATAGTTATGAAAAGTAATAGCGTCAAAGGTTATATTAATGCAGATATGGTTATTCAACCAGACACAAAACGTTTTGTAGCAACTAAGGTAGAAGGCGCTGACGAAATGATAGAAGAAGGGTATATAGCAACAAAAGAGCGTATCCCAGAAATATTAAGATTAATAAGTAAAAAGCCTCGTCACAAAAAAGGTTGTTACAATCAAGTTAATCCACCTACTATAATATAGTAAGTATATATTGACATATTTACAAAGGAGAAACGTATGACAAAAGGTAAGAATTTAGGCATAAAAATAGTTGTATTTTTGCTAGTAGTAGTGGCATATGTTGTAAGTTTGTTTTTTAGCAAACAAATAGAAAGTTTAATCAATAAAAATTCAGACCCAGCAGTTCATAAAGCATCTGTTGATATGATTAAAGATGGTTATATTCAAATGCACTTTATATATGTAGGGCAAGGTGATTGTACTGTTATTGAGCTTTCTGACGGCAAAGTTATGATGATTGATACAGGTGACAGTGGCCACGAGGAAGACCTTATGTCTTATCTTGATGCTGCTATATTTGAAAACGACCCAACCAAAACTATCGATTATTTAATTTTAACTCATACCGACCTAGACCATATTGCAGGTGCTGTCGAAGTATTAGAAAACTACAATGTTTTAACTGTTTATAGACCAAACGAAACTGTGCCATGCACTACAAAAACTTGGCAAAATACAGTTGCTGCAATCAATACATACGCAGACGACATTGTTTACAATGCAAAAGATTTGACTATTGAATATGATGACCCAAATAGCCTTGTTAAAGATTATAAGTTTACATTTTTAGCACCAATCCAAGATTCTTTTAGCGATACAAATGACTATTCACCATTTATATTATTTGAAACTTACTCTACAAAAGTTATGTTTACAGGAGATGCAAGCACTGAAATAGAAAAAGATGTTTTAGAGTATTATAAAGATAATCTTAGCATTTTTGATGTTGACATTTTAAAAGCAGGTCACCACGGTAGTAAAGGCTCTTCTTGTAAAGAATTTTTAGACGCAACCAAGCCAGAGTACGTAGTAATTAGTTGTGGTATAGACAATTCTTATGGACACCCACATACAGAAGCTGTCAACAGATTTACTGATGCAGGTAGTACAATATTTAGAACAGACACAGGTGGCAATATTCTTGCTTTCATAGACAACAAAGGTAAACTATATTTTATAGGAGACTATATTGCTGCAAAAACTACCCATATTCAATGGTGGTATTGTGGCCTTACAGTTGTTATAATTATTGGTTCTGCTTTATTTATTAGAAAAAGCAAATCAAACTACTCAAAACGTACAGACAGAGATTATAAATAAAAAATTATACACCCAAAACCTGGGTGTATTTTTTGTGTTAGACCTATTAGTACTATTAATTTGTTTTGAAAATTACAAAAAAAATGCTATTCTATTTACATAAATAGT